>JAHFTM010000112.1:1199-6209 GCA_023269335.1 Chlamydiia bacterium | reverse complement strand
TCAAACACTATACACCATTTTTTCCATTATCTACTAGTAGTCCAAATCAAAATTTGGAAGTATTTCACGGCGGTAATTGCTTGATTGAACGTGGCTTGGTTGAGCATGCCTTGGACACCAAACAATCTTGAAATAGCATAAGCACTATGCCTACAAATAAATTAAAACTCACACAGCACATCAATTAATTATTTTTTAAATAGATTATAAATAAATTCAATTTAAATTTCATCTTAAATTATATTGCATAAATTTTTTTAAAATTGACACATTGACGCTGTCCCCCTATAGTCCTGTCATCTATAGCCTACATAAGAGATCATTATGGCAGCACTAACAAGAGAAGTACGTACACTTTCTGAACTTCAGGACTATCCTTTAACTGAAACACTTCGCGTCTGTCTTTCATCTGAACAACTTGGCGTTACTGAAGCTGAAACAGTCGCTGGCTGGCTTGGTGAAAGGCGTGTTGAATATCTTGATTTTTCGAGAACAGGACTTACTGATAAATCCCTTATTCCTCTTCTTACTGCCATCAAACAAAATAGCCATATTCAAATAGTTGACCTTTCCTCTAATCAAATTGGCGATACTGGCGCTATAGCTATTGCTGAAACAATCACGCTACGTAAGCGAATAACCTGGCATGTCACTTGCAATAATATCCGCGCCAGCGGTGCAGAGGCGCTTGTACGTGCTTTGGCAAATGCTCGCCATAACTATAGCATAGATCTTAGCGAGAATGGGCTTGGCAACGAAGGAGCCCTAAAAGTTGCACTTGCCTTGAAAGATATAAGGGGCAATATTCGCCATTTGTACCTACGCTACAATGGCATCGATGATGAGGGTGACCGTCTGCTTGCTAAAAATCTGCCACAGGCAGTTGAAGTTACTTATCGGACAGAAGCTATCAGACTTTCTGAATACGCTATACGCCATCCTTGGGTATATCTGCTGGCTCTTTTCTTTTTACCAATCGCTATTTTTTTTATAATGTTCGAGCCCTTTCTTCCACTTCTCAATGATGGCGTAACAGGCTTGAAGCATCGAAGGACAATATGAAAAAAAATATAGGAAAACGGGATCGAATCATTCGCTTCGTGCTTGCCTTGTGCTTTTTTTTCCTCTCTTACTGGTGGGAAAATTGGATTATCTTCCTTGTTGCACTTTTTATCCTTTATGAGGCACTTGCAAGCTGGTGTGTGTTTTATCACATCACAGGCCAATCAAGCTGTCCCATAGATAAAGGCAAGCAAAAATAGCTGTTTTTCTTTGTGGCCTTACACTTTGAACATCTTAATCAGCAATTTTTATGATGCTTAAAGATGGATTTTTCACAACCCCAGAAAGAAAACCTAAGGTAACATTACAATGAAGCTCTAACTCTGTTCCAGCTGCTGTTATTGGAATAATCATCTGTCCTGATACAACATTCTCAGTCTGAGCTACAGCTATTCGGATGCTAGAGAGCGGGGCATAGTCTGTATTAGTTGTGACATTAAATAATACAAAGTCTATGCGAGGCGTTGATATTATCTCAGTAGCCAAAGCAGATAAATTCCATGTTACGAGATACGTGCCTGTTTCTGCCACTGTAAAAGTAGATCCAGTACGGCTGATGTCAACCGGCGGTTCTTGATCTGTGTCAAAATTAACTGTAATTGAATAAGGGCCAAAATCATCTAAGAAGCTAGCGCTATTTCCATCAAAATAAGAAGAAATATAAGCATCTGAAAGAACTCCAGGTATACCTTGTGGCCCTTGTACACCTTGTATACCTTGTGGCCCTTGAGAACCTGTATTGCCTTTTTTTCCACGCTTGCCTCGTTCCCCATGCTTACCTCTTTTTCCACGTTTGCATTTTTCTGTATCTGTCCTAGTAGAAAAAGTTTTTGCTTTTACAGATGGGGGTAAGAAATAACCTGTTATCGGGGCAGCTGACAAGAAATCACAAGTCAGCAGTGTCGTAAATAGAGCCTTTGATGCTGTTTTGAAAATGTTGCTTTTGTTCATAGCTTTACCTCTTAATCTCAATTTTGTCTTTTAGATATCGCATATCAAAAAATTTCTGCACAAGCAAGAAGTTTTTGAAAAATAAAATAATGTCTTTATTTGCAGGAAAATAAAATCTTTCTTAGTATCCGGAAAAAGGAGGTTTTTATGAAACTGCGAATACTGCTTGCTCTACTAGTAATTTTTTGTGGAGGCAAGTCTCTTACAGCTGCCCTTCTGCCGGAAAGATTTGCAACAGCTGGGACTGGATCAGGAGTTTACTTAACAGCATGGGAAGAGGTGAATACTACTAGCCCTGTGAGTCTAACTCTTCAGACGGCTCTTTTTCAGAGTGGGAGTTGGGGCTCAAAAACTCTTGCTTCTGGGGTAGTGCCCGTCAGCTCTTTTCCTGTTATTGCGATGAATAGTACTGGGAATGCTTGTATGGCCTGGTACTCTTTTGATAGGACATCTCAAACCAGATCACTGTACGTCAATACCTTTTCACTGCTAGGCGGTTGGGGAACACCTACAAAACTCTCAACTACTAATAGAACTGTGCGTGATAACTACAAAGTTTCAATCGACAGTACTGATCTGATAACAGTTACGTGGGAGGAACTTACCAGCCTACCTTTCTTGTTTGTAGCAACTTCAACATTTGGCGGCGGATGGACAACTACCCAGCTAAGCCCCTAAGATCAAAATATATACAAATCTCAGCGGAACCGTTGAGATTTGTGTATACTCGTGACACTTGAGTTAAGATTCACATAAGTCTTATAAAAATTTATTTTGCAGTAAATTTTTTCTTAGTTTAAAAGCTCTACTTGTTCTTTTTGTGGAGTTCGTTGATGCATCAATTTTGTGTCCTTGTCTGCCTGCTTATCTGTTTTTGCCACCCTTTGTTTGCTGAAGAAGCGCTCCCTTCTTCCCCTATCCCACAAAGTCCCCAGACTATCTCGCTTGTCAATCTGACTGCTGCCCCTTCAAGTTATGTGAACGACTCGGTCAACGTCATCACCGGTGACTACATCAGCTCCAGTGCCGATTACACACTTTCTGGGCCTGATCCTTATGTACTTGGCCACTCCTACATCAGCTCAAGCCTTGAAAAAGGCAACATCTGTCATGGATTTAACTTCTTACATAGTCACATCTTACAGGTTTTTCAGCCTTATGGCATTAACTTCACCAAAGGCCCCGAATCCTTTGTGGCTAAAAGAAGAGATCCGCGGGATGATCCTAGAAGAAGAGGTCACGGAGCACCTATCGAAGAGGAGCCACCATTACCACCTATTCCATATAAAAACCCCTATACACATCTTTTTCTGATAGAACCCTGCGGTGGGAAAATCTTATTTAAGGGCGATGGCTGGGCAAAAGAGTTCAAACCGGTACTTAAAAAAACGGGCTACACTAATTGCTCTACCCAAGAGCTTTCAGGAAAGACGCACATTAAAAATAGCAACTGTGTGCATCACTCTGAGCGTGATGAATGGGAAGTAACTTTTGGTGATGGCTCACAAAGAATTTATGCGCGCCGCTATAAGCAGAAAAAAAACAGCAAGCCAGGTCTTTATAACTACCACATCCGCGACTACCATCTCATCGAAGAGAGAAAGCCTTCTGGCAACAAGGTGCTTTATGAGTATAACGACGTTTATAAAATCACGAAAATTTCTACAGTAAATCATGACAAAAATCAAACGCTCAACTGGGTGAAATTTCACCATGGTGATAAAGAGATACAGGTTGTAACAAGCGATGGGCATACCTGTAATTACACCCTGAAAAAAATTGAAGGACGAAAAAAGAAAGAACTTTTTGTTATCTCTACTATTAGTCGCCCAGGTGAGCCTGTAGAGCATATCGACTACGAAGAAAAAACAAATTATCATCTGCAACGGATAGAAAAAGTAGCTGCAAATAAAGATTACTTCGTTGGTACAAGTTACTACCACAGACTAGGCTCAAATGACATTGGCGATTTCAAGCCTCAAATTGAAGAAGAAGAGCGGAGAAAATTTTTAGCTGGCCGTGTCAGGCTACAACGCGCGCCGCTTGGTAAAAATGGAAAGTCAATCATCACTCACTCTTATTACTACCATCGCGAGCATGCTGATGAAGAGGGCTGCACAACTGTGCGTGATGCGTATGGAAATAAAACGCGCTACTACTATAACAAAGAAAAAAAGCTGTCGCGCATCGAACGAGAGGAGAATGACAAAATCGTTATGGCAGAAGAGTTTGTTTGGGGTGAAAAAGAGACTCAAAATGAGGCAAACCTTCTCTCATGCACCCTCTTTGATGAAACAAACACACCAATTGTATCACGTACGTTTGACTATGATGGACGCGGTAACATATTGAAAGAAATACACTATGGCAACTTCACGGGAAGAAATAATCACAGCATCACATTTGACACATACAAAGTGGCAAAAGAAAGCTCTGAGTGCGACAGAGTAGTTTTTGAGTATACGTACTCAGATGACGGCTTTAACAACAAGCAAAGCTCAAAAGATCCCGAGGGTAACTACACCTACTACAGGTATAAAGAACGAACAAATCTTCTCATTGCCAAGTTGTCTTGCGAGCAAAAAACGATCAAGAAAAGAGAGTTTTATAGCTATGATGAAAATGCTGTTTTAGTGAAAGAAATCATCGATGATGGCGAATCGTTTGATAAAAATGATTTAAAAAACGTCTCTGAGAGGCATGTCAAACGCTTAACTACACGTAAAACAATGCCTCATTTTGGTGCTCCTGAAACTATCTCTGAATGTTATGTAGACTTAAAAAATGGTGAAGAAAAACTCTTATCGAAAACTGTCAATCGTTTCAACGAAAAGGGGCTTGTAGTAAAAAAAGAACTCTTTGATGCACATGATAAGCTTCAGAGTGTTCATGAATATGACTATGATAGTGCTGGCAGAATCACACGCACTTGCGACATTCTTGGTAGAAAAGAGAGTTTTTACTACGATAAAAATGGACGCCTGGCATCTAAAAAAG
>JAHFTM010000112.1:0-1189 GCA_023269335.1 Chlamydiia bacterium | reverse complement strand
GGTGTGCGTGGAGATGTTAAAACAAACTATGCATATGATGTTTGTGGAAGGCTTGTCAAAGAAGAGGAAGTGCTTTCATCAGGTGTTGTACAGGCTACAAATTATGACTATGATTTCCTTGGGAGAAAAAATCGAATTATAGATCCACAGGGCAACGAAACTACCATTGAGTATGATTCGCTTGACAGGCCTATAAAAATAACTTCTCCCACAACTTATGATAGCGAAGGTAAGCCTCTCAGGGCTGTAAAAAGTTTTATCTATAGAAAGCTTGGCACTGAAGTGATCGAAATTGATGAACTGGGTTATGAAACAAAAAGATCTTTCAGCGCACAAGGTCTACTTCTCAAAGAACAGCTAGCAGATAAAACCAAGCGTGAATTTTTCTATGACCTCAAAAATCGTTTGGTGCAAGAAGTTGCCGCAAATGGTCTAGAGACGCTTTACAGCTATGATTATTTTGATAGACCAACAAAAATAAGACAAAAATCCCAAGATGCAACCATATCAAAAAGTCAGATACGTTATAACACATTTCATGAACTTGAAAAGATAGGTCCTGAGAATGAGAGGGTAATTTACAGCTATGATTTTGCTGGAAGAAAACGCTCTTCTTTTGTGCCGCTGAATGAAGAGGAGGCAAAAAAAGAGAATAAAACCGGTCAGCTGACAACCTATCGTTTTGATGGTTCATCGCGTCTGAAACAGGTGCGGCAGCATGTGAATGCAAAGAGCTATGTGGCTACAGTTTATGAGTATGACCGGCTCAACCGAAAGGTCTATGAGGCAATCCAGGACGAAAAAGGAACACTCTATGCGGCTAAAAGCTATAGCTATGATGTAGAGGGCAACATCTCAGAAGAGCTACAGATTATCGATGGTAAAGAGGCAGTGACAAAGACCTTCTATCTACCTCATGGAATACCTCACAAGAAGATCGATGCATTGGGTAACGTCACTAAAATTGAGCTTGATTACTTCTTTAAAAACAGACAGGGGCAGTACGTTATAAAAAAAAGCTCGACAGATGCCAAAGGTTCAAAAAAAGTGGAGCTCTTTGATGCCAAAGGGCAACTTGTAAAAGAGACAGTCTTTGATCCTTTCGGCACTCTTCTTGCCAAAAAAAAGCTTTATTATGATGCGGGCGGCAATATGGTGCGTCTGGAAGAAGATGCCCTGTCAGAAAAAG
>JAHFTM010000111.1 GCA_023269335.1 Chlamydiia bacterium | reverse complement strand
CTGCCATCTCTAGATCCTGTTGATTTGCAGAGGCCAGGCCTTTAAGATACAAAGCTTGCCTTCTTGTTGATCCATACTTTTCAAGTTCTTCCAGTAGACTGTGAGCTTGCTTATAATTCTTGAGACGCAACTGGATCTTTGCGCTGAGAAGTTTTGCTAAAAGCTCTACATTTTTGTTTTTCGTACTTCGCAAAAGTTCGTCGATATAGAGTAAGCTTTGAGCTAGGTTTTGTAGCTGATAGGCAGAAGAAGCAGCCCCGAGGAGGGCAAAATCAGAAAAGGGCAGTTTGTGTTGTTCACTTGCTTGCGCTAGATAATCACAAAATGCGAAATGGCAGGCTTCATAGGCCCCTTGCTTTTTTAAGCTGAGAGCTAAATAGAGGAGGCTGGTTTGCAAGATATCTTGCAGGTTTTTTGCATGTATTGAGTAATTTTGAGCAGTTAAAATTGTAGAGGCATGTTTGTAGTCACCTTGATGAAAAGCACTTGCTCCAAGACGCAGGCGTATTTTTGCCAAATAGGCATCCTTCATCTGTTTCGAGGATTGCCTTGGGAAGTGGTTATGTTTTACGGCATGAAGCAGCAAAGTATAAAAGCAGGCAGATTCATTGTAGAGTTTTTTCTCATAGGCATTTTCTGCCATCTGCAGAAGTTGATCATAATGGTTACTCAGGCGAAAGATAAGAGAGGCAATTTCATCACGATCTTGTTGGGGAAGAGTTTTAGGCGGGATTTTAAGCAGTTTCTTCAGATGACTTTCAGCCTCTTGCAAGCGGTTTTGCAAGATAAAAGAGGTAGCAAGCTTGACTTTCAGCTGAATTAAAAAGGGTTCGAAATGGGCTGTTTCAATCAGACTGAGAAGCAATTTTTCTTCAGCAAGGTAGCTTTTATTCAGCTCATAAAAATGAGCAAGTTTTAGAAAAATTGGCATCTGCATTTCAAGGGAAAGCCGCTTAAAAGAGACGTCTGAGATCACAGACTCTAAAATTTTCAACCCTTTTTGCAAGCTATCAGCTTTGCCTTTTGCGAGCTCAATTTCAGCACTTCTCACTTGGACAAGTGCCTTGGATGAATGGCCTTGATAGTGCTCTTGTGAAGCGGATAAAATTGGTAAAAATAGCCCGTATATAGCACTGAGAATGGATATTTTGATGTATGTAGCTTGTCTCATATAAGTTCCTTATCGCCTATATAATAGTGTTCTTCTGTCCAAATGTAAAGCCCCTTACACAATCTGAATTGGTTCTAAAGCTAGTAAGATCAAGCTTTGGGTTGGCCTAAAAATGAAAAAAAATAGTGCATTAATGAAAAAGTTATTGCATAATAAGTGCAGTCTTCAGTAAGTAAGAAGGCGTCTAGAACACCCGTATGAAGGAGAAAAATTTTATGGGACTTAATGAAACAACAAAGCAGATGCGCGAAATTCTCGCAGGAATTTCAGTTGATCTTGAAAAAGCTGCAACTGGAAACAAAGCTGCTTCACAAAGAGTAAGAACTGGAACAATTAAGCTTGAAAAGACAGCAAAAAATTACAGAAGAGAGTCAATCTCTGCTGAAAAATCAGGAACAGGTCCAAAAAGACCATCTCAGAAGAAATCTGCAAAAGCTCATCCGCAAAAATCAGCAAAAGCAAAGCAAGCGAAAGTAAAAGCGCGCCCAAAAGCTAAAGCACTCTTCAATCCGAAAATGATGAAGAACCAAAATAAAGCTAACAAAAGAGCATAGTCTTTCGTAGCTTCGAAAAAGGGGATATGAACGTCCCCTTTTTCTTTGCTTTTTTCCTTCTTTCCTTCTTTCCTTCTTTTTTCTATTATATCATCACAAAAATCACAGAATACACTGAGAGAGAACAAGCAATTGCACATTGAAATAGTAACTATTACGGAGCTTTCTGAAGAAGGCAAGGGCCTTGGTGTCTTGAACAATTCCGACGGCACAACGCGTCAGGTTGAAGTGCCTTTTACGCTGCCGGGTGACGTGGTTGAAATAGAGCTCAGACGTGCAAGGAGAAGAAAAAGAGGGCAAGGGGTCATTACGAGTTTTATCGAAAAATCGCCTTTACGTGTGGAGCCGCGCTGCAAACATTTTGCCAGCTGTGGCGGCTGCTCTTTTCAGCATATCGCTTATCAAGACCAGCTCACGATGAAAGAGAAGTCTGTACATGATCTTTTTTTACCTTTGAAGCAAGAAAGCACAGTTTTTTATCCAATTTTAGCTTCTCAGTCTGCCTGGAATTATCGAAATAAAATGGAATATAGTTTTTCGCAAAATGCACGCGGTGAGAAATTTTTAGGCCTTATTTTGAGTGGAACAAGAGGCTGGGTATTTAATCTGGAAGAGTGTCATCTTGTAGACTCCTGGTTTGCAACTACTGTCAAAGAGGTATCTGCTTGGTGGGAACAATCAGCGATTACAGCCTATTTTCATGGAGCTGATCGTGGCACCCTGCGCACCCTGACGCTACGTCATGGTATCACAAGTGGTGATCGCATGGTGATTTTGACTGTGTCTGGAAACCCTGAATTTGCGATTAAAAAACAGGAGCTGGATTCTTTCGTTTCTCTCATTCAAAAAGTAGCTACGCCGGAGCTTCCGGCACATTTGAGCATTGTTTTACGCGTGCAACAAATTGCCAAAGGCCAGCCGACACAATTTTATGAGATGATTCTGTCTGGCCCTGATTATATAAGAGAGACGGTTTCGGTAGGAAGTGAGCAGCATGAATTTCGAATCAGCCCTAAGGCATTTTTTCAGCCGAATACAAGAACAGCAAATAACCTGTATGCCAAAGCGATTGAGCTGGCAGATATTACGGCACAAAGTGTGGTCTACGATCTGTATGCTGGCATTGGTGTGTTTGGAATGAGTTTGGCGCACAAAGCCAAAGAGGTAGTGGCTATTGAGCTTGCACCGGATAGTGCCTATGATGCCAAAACAAATAGCCAACGGCTCAACCTGAAAAATTTTACTATTTATGAGGGTGATGTGGGCAAAGTGTTGCAAGAAAAACAAGATGAGCTTGCAAAACCTGATATCGTCATTGTAGATCCACCAAGGCCTGGGCTAGATGCAAAGGCGCTTTTGCAAATTATAGCTCTGAATCCACAAACAATTGTTTATGTTTCCTGCAATCCAAAAACGCAGGTAGAAAACATCAAAGTGCTTTTGGATGCAGGCTACAGCTTGAAAGCTGTGCAGCCAGTTGATCAGTTTCCACATACACCGCATGTAGAAAATATAGCCATTTGTATACGTAAATAGAATCTTTTTTGAGTGGCTAAAAAATATGCATATAGAATACGCTCTCGACCCATTCTATTTTTTTAATTTAAAAAAGTAGAATGTCACAATGAACTGCTAATTTTTGATTTCAAACTACACAAGGAAGCTTTTATGTCATTACTTATACTTGTTACTCCACCAATACAGTTACCAGTTCCACAAGTATCAAATCCACCAGTTCCACAAGTATCAAACCCAATAGTGCAAGTAAAAGGACTTACTGCAAAGGGATTAATAGTGCAAGTAAAAGGACTTACTGCAAAGGAATTACTGGATCTAGACATGCGCACAATCGATAATCAATTTGTCTCGAAGAAGGCTTGTAAAGCAACATTTGAACAAATTAAGAAAGACCTTAAAGCGGGGTTGGTAATGTCTTGCGACACATTAGAAAAATTAGGCACTAAGTGTGTGACGTACATAGATAAAGTGCTTGTAACGGAGCATATGGTTGATGCAAATACAGAAGCTCTATGCACAGAAATAAAGGTAACGATAAGTGATATGATCCGAAAAATTAAGTTGGTATTAAAGAAAAGGAGTGGAAGCCCTATCATCTCTTCTTAAGCGCAAATGCTCGCCTTATATTGTCTTTTTTCGTATGATCTAGCTCCTTATTAGAGACACAACACAAGGGAATAACACATGCCTACAAGTTTTTCATTCTTTTTTGCAGCAGCGGAAGCTTCTGATGCAATGCCGCCGGCAGAACAGGGTTTTACGCAGACTCTTTTGATGATCGGCGTCGCTCTTCTTTTTTTCTATTTCATTTTATGGCGACCAGAGCAGAAAAGACGTAAAGTGCAAGAAGCGCAGCGCAGTAGTATTAAGAAGGGTGATCGCGTCACTACAGTAAGCGGTATTTTAGGGTCTGTTTCCAAAGTAAATGCAGATACAGTTGTTTTGCGTATGATTGATGGAGCGAAGATTGAATTTCTAAAAGCAAGTATTGCTGATGTACAGTCGGTCAGTGAAGAAGAAGCTAAAAAATTGGCGCATGACGATTAATTCATAACACTACGATCTTTAAGCCTGTGAATATGGTTTTTCACAGGCTCTCTCATATCTCATAATATTGTGCTAAAGAGACTAATTTTTTCTTGAATAGAAAGTTTTGCGAAGGCAAGATACTTATCATTTTAAGAAAAAGGAGTTATTCATGGCATTTTCTCCCCGTGCCTTGGCAAAACGCACAGCTTCGCCGTCCGCAAGTCAGCGTGACGATACGGCAGCTAATAAGAACACACGTGGACATAAAGTAAGATTTCAAGCAGCACAGCATCGTTCAAAGAAAGTAGCTGCTGCCGCCGCTGCTGCCGCGACTATTACTACTACTACTACTACTAGTTCAGCTGCAGCGCCTGTTCCATGCCCTGCTCGTGTACCAGTACTAAAATCTATTTTACGTCAGCCTAAGACTACTACTGCTGCTACTGCTGCAGAATCAACAACTACTTCTACCAGTTCAGTGGCACAAGCTAGCGCCTCATCATCTGTTTCAACATCAATAGTTACGCAGTCTGTAAGTTCAGTGCTGTTGCTTACAGTTTCTGCTTCTGTACTCACTACTTCTTCGGCCACCTCTGTAGTCTCTGGCCCTTCTCCACTCGTTACAGCAGCAGCTGGCCCGATAACCGCCAGCTCAAGTAGCGCTGAAACAACTACCGCTTCTGTGAATGCAGTAGTAGTGAATGCTTTTGCATCAGTACCTCAAGCAGCAGGTTCTACACCAGCCCTTTTCCCACCAAGGGTAAGCGCATCAGCTGGATCAGCAGCTTTGACTACTACCGCTTCTCTTACCGTTCAACCTCTTTACACAAGCGAGTTTCTTCAACAATATGCCGGTAATTACGCATATATTGCACAGCATGCCCAAGGAGAAATTGATGAACTATGCAAAAACATCCACGCACAAAATGCTTTAATAGGTGAGCATAGGAAAGAGCTTCAGCGTTTGGAAAGAGAGAGGGATACTTTAAAGAGTCAATCGCAACTTTTTACAAATCAAATAGCCCAGTTGAGAGCCGTATTGACACAAGCACCTAGTACAAGTGCGTCGGCAAGCACTGCGTCAACAGATGCTGTAGTTCCTTCAGCTGCATCACCTCCTCCTCAAGCGGCTGTAGCATCAGCTGCCGCTGCTGCCGCTGCTGCTGCTGCTGCTGCTGTCGTCATTCCCTCTCCCTCTCCGCCAGCTCAGGAGCCTCCTCAGAAGCCAGTTAGTAAAAAACTTCCATTAACAGAAGAGGGAAGCCGTGAACAGCTCAGACGCTCGTCAATAAATTTGGAGATGACTGTAAAATATGAAAGTGTAGTTGAAGAAGCACTGTTGACAAATACTGCAAAGATCGTAGCACAACAACGTTTAGTAACTAGCCTTGAAGCTACACTTAAGAATTCGCAAACAGCCGTAAAAGAGCTTCACAGCGCGATCAAAGATGCTAAGCTCACACCGCAACAAAGAGATGCAGAAAAGAGAGATGCGCAACGGAAGAAAGAGATGCGGAAGTTAGAAATTCGCATGGAGAGGCTTACAGTTACATCTTCCGGCAAGCAAAAGGGTGTGTCGTAAAGTGAATTGCTGAACTTTTGGCTACCTGGTTTTAAAGGATCTGAATGGTAGCCTTTACTACTTTAGACGCCTTCATGTAATACTCAAGATCTTGAAACAGCAGCTCTTCTTTCTTCCAGTAAAGTTCGCCGAAATTATCGTCATATACTTTCCGCTTTCCAGGCCGTACCACAATCATATGCTGGCCAGTAGTGCCTTCAAAACTAAGAATAATCAGCATCTCTGCCTTGGCTGTTTTTGCAAAAATTGCCTTGATTTCAGCCACGATAGCATCACCTTTATCAACAACATGTTCTGCTAGAATAGAAGTCTTTTTTGCAAGCCATGGGTTCTTCTCAACACAACACAGTGCAAGATCGAGGCAAGTTGCAGTCACATCGTGGCTTTTGGCATGATAGGCGCGCAATGCAATCCGTAAGGTCCCTGAAAGTTGATCAAAGAGTGCTGCAACTCT
>JAHFTM010000110.1 GCA_023269335.1 Chlamydiia bacterium | reverse complement strand
AGCAATTCGAACAGGCCATCTTTGTGCTCAGCCGGTGATGCGCCATTATGGTTGTACGACAGCGGCAAGAGCTTCCTTATCATTTTACAATACGCAAGAAGATATCGATCGTTTCATAGAAGCGCTCATAGAAGTTCTTCCGCTCCTTCGCTAAACCATGCAGATTTTAACGTGCTTGCCAATCACAGATCTTGTAAAATGGGAGCGAGATCCGAATACAAAACGAAAATCGCACTTCTGAAGGGAGTGCTGGATTCGCAGGAAATGCTAACATATACTTAAGATGGAGAATTTTTCTTGGATTTCAAGGTAGCTGAACGTGTAATACGTCTATTTTTTGGCACTGGAACAGTTGATAGCTCACTTGATGATGATGCAGGTAACACTTTTCGTTTGTGAGAAGATGAAGAGGATGAACTCGTTACTGCTGTATCTGTCTGCTCTTCTCCAGCAACTTCACGAGCAAGTGTGAGAGCAGCTGAACGTGCCTTTTCTAAATCTGTTACGCTACGTTCTAAAACTCTCTGAACTATTTTTTCTTGTGTTTCTTTGTAGGTAAAGCGAGTAGCTGTTCCATAGTTGCTTTTGAAGATTTTCTCATTTTCAATCGATTCTTCAATGATAATGCGTGCTTTTTTGTGCGTCTTGCCAGTGATAATTTGAGTGATATCGCCCGATGCAAAGCGTACAGCGCGAGCCTTTTTTTTCTTTGCAGTCGCTGAAGTATCCTCAAATGGAGCGGACGCACTACTATTAGTTGCAGTAACTGCAGCCATATACACCTTATGTGTAGATTGATATACAGCAAATTCTATCATATATATTATTTTAATAGAGTATTTTTATTAGCAATAAAAAGCCCAAAAATTGACTTTTTGGGCTTTTTTTGAATAGTATGTTTTTAATTTACCACGCTTTTGTGCCTACTAATGTTTGTATAAAAGAATTATATGTATTAGTACCTTTACCAAAAACTTCTTGTGCAATTCTTATTAATAGAGGCTTTTGATCTTGTGGGATGTTCTTCAGCGCATTAAGAAATGGGGCATTTTGCTGAGTCATATGGTCTATATTTGCTTTGAAGCGTAATACAACTGCAGCATGTGGCAGTTGCTCTGTGCCACGTGCAATGGTTTGCATAGCCCAATTATTATGCCATTTTTTCTCAGTTTTCTTTGGTGAAAGCAAAACAACATTCAAGGCTCTGTCATAGACAGCCCCTTGTTTATTTTGAAGTATACCCTGAAGATTACCGGTGCAATAAGAGAAGCTATCCATGTCTATTTGTACATTGTTTGCTGCCTCTTCCAGCTGTTCAATTGGTGATCTTGCAGCAGCTGCTGCTGGTTGTGCTGCGGCTCTTGGTGATGCAGGTCGAGCTACAACAGGTGCTGGAGCTGAAGCAGCTTGAGATGCTTGTGGTCGCAAAGGGGCTGGTCGCGAAGGTGCTCTTTGAGCCTCTTTTGAGACCTCTATTATTGGAAGTGGAGTCTCTGCATTTACTATTGGAAGTTTCTCTCTAGCTCTATCAGCTCTAAATTCAGCTCTAGTGGATTCTGAAAGCCCTCTTTCAGGGATAGCGACAGGTTGTCTCAGCCTTGCTTTAGCTGCAGCTTGTTCTGCAATTTGTCGTCGTTCATCTACCGGAGCTGGTTGAGCTGCTACTTTTGGTGATGGAGGTTTAACTACAGTAGCAGCGATAGGTGTGCTAGGCTCTGTTCTGGGTGTGGCAGCTCTGGGTGAAACTAAAGGCGTGGGGGTGTCCATTGGGCTGTCGGGAATTAAATTTCGCTTGTTTACAAGCGTCGGAACATCATTCGTAATAGTTAGATCTACGTTCTCTGGAATATGCAAGGCTGCTGGACGTGGAGACGGAGCTGCAGTCTGTGGTTGTATCGGTGTTTGTGGACTTGGTGGCGGTGCTTTTGGTAACCTTGGTGATTGGTCACGTGCTGATATGGGTTCAGCATGAGATCTGCGTTCAGATCTTTCAGGCTGTGGAGTCTGGGCACGAGAAGATTTGAATGGTGCATGCGTAGATTCGGGAATAATAAGAGGTGTTGGTCGTTGTCTTGCAGGTGATTTGGGAGGGCTAGCTGCAGCTGCAGGGGCTTCAACAACATCATCAACTATATGCCTTAATGCACTTACAGCTTCCTGATCATTATTTGCTAAAGCAACAGCATCTGTTGCTTCCTGCTTATCTTGTCCATTAGCACCTATAGCGACTGTCGCACTTGCAAGAGTTGCTACCGCCACTGCTACTGGAACAGCTGCTTCACTTACACTTGCCGAAACAATCGGTGCATGTGGTGCTACTACGATCGCTGGTTGCTGGTTTGGAGCAGGAACAGGAGGCTGGCCTCCTCTAGCTGGAGCAAAAACAGGCTCGACATGTGCTTCCTGCATGAGGGAGCGTAACTGATTTACGGTTAGAGGAAAATTCTTATTGTAGGGACCAAGCACCCTGACCGTTTGTTGAATCTCCTCAGCATTTGCGAGGTCTTTATATAATCGAAGTTTTGGATCTGTAGGGGCTTTTGCCTGCTGTCCTCTTACTACTTCTGATCGAATCGTGTTTTGCACATCTTTGTTGGCTAACAAATTTTTTAATCCTTCAGCAAGGTCTGAATATTCTAAGGGTCCCTTGTTTCCGTTTACACCTATCTTATCCTGTAGGTTTGCTTCATTTGCGTGACGACGAAGAAAATGCTCTAAACTACTACGTCCACAAGCATATGTTTTATCACCGATCTCAATATTTACGGTCATTCCAAAAAGTCGGCTAAAGAAAAGCCTCACGGAACTAAGATTTGCACTGATTTTAATTCCTTCCTTCATTCCAGCAGCGTCATTCCAGGGTGTATTTGTTTTACTTTTTCTATTAGCTTTTTGAGCGTCAAAGCCAGCCTTGCCTGAGCCTGTTTGATCTAACTCTGCAAGAAAACGAATTTCACTAGGTGGTTGTCTTGCACCTGATGCTGCTGATGCCATATTTATATCCTCCAACTTTTTAAGTTATAAGCTTTTTGTCGTCTTAACTTATTATTATCATACATAATAATTATTTTACAAATAAATTATTATAATTGGTATGCTGAGGTTAGTTGAATCTATTTAAATGTATATGAATGAGTAGATTGGTTTTACTTCTAGCTAAGGAGTTCCTGTATGGGTGCTATTCCCGGTGATGGTGTAGATCGTTTCCTAGCTTATGCAGAAAGTAATCAAAGGAAATTAAGTAGTAATAATAAAGCAGGCATTAAAGTGCTTTATAATTTCTCAGAAGAAAAAAGAAGAAATAGCCTTATTTCATCAATTTCTCATTATTTTGGACTTAAATTAGGTAAAATTATTGACGTAAACATCAATGGAACGATGTATACATTAGGTCGAAAAAGTGTAGAAGAATTTTTAAAAAGGAATGTAGGAAGCGCAAAACGAAAGGTATCATTTTCGGATCAAGAGGTTGTAGCGCACTTACAGAAATTTTTAAGTAGAAAAGATATACAACGAGCAGGTCTTCTGTATCAGAACAATAGCGTAAAGCTAAATCCAGATCTAGATAAACAGGCATTATATACAGCGTTTCTTAAGGGGAGGCAATTCGAAGTATTGAATCCTGCAGCTCCAGTTGTACCACCTGCTGAAGCTCGTCAGTTAATCGATGGTATAGCTCAGCTTGCTACTGATCTACATGATCAACAACAGTTGCATCAAGCAGCAGAGTCTCAACAAGCAGCCAATAGTGTATTAAGAAGCATCAGTACGCCTCGTCAAGATGGTCGAGTGACAATAGCTCCTACACCCCCACCAAGTGCTGGCAGTGAAAGCCGCTCTGTTGCTCAAGCTGCTGCAACAGTTTTATTAGGTGGTGCGTCAGGTGATCCAACCAGAATTAATGGACCAATGCTTCAGGTGGTTATCGAGAGTGTCTCAGCACAAGCAGAAGAAGTGCCGTCGTCGCAACCAACAGCTGCTTTAGAAATTGCAATGCCCTTGGCTCCCCAGTCACTCACAGATAGAAGCGCGCAGCCTCAGGAACAACAATCTCTGCCTCCGGCTCAAGAAACAGAGCCCCCAAGACTAGCCCCTGTCAAGCCAGCGCTCTTTGATGAAGGCCCAGCTGTTGTTCCTTCAGAAATACAGGTAGGGGAAGCTCGGCTACATGCCGAGCGTGCACAGATCATGGCACGAGAACAAGATCAAGTGCGGGAAGCTACAGAAATGATGGAGAAATTACGTCTAGAAAGTGCTCCAAGCCCACTATCGGGGGGAGCATTACAGCCTCAGTCATCAGACCTTGCATTTGAACAAGCTACAGTGCAATTTAAGAGCGAAACTGCAGGGATGAGTGAATCGCAACTGCATGATCTTATAACGAGAAAATATTCCGCTCAAAGAGCTCATATTCAAGAGAGATGCAAAGCAATTCAAAGTGAGAATAGCGGTATAGAACCAGTTGAAGCATTGAAAATTGCGATTTTTGTCGAAACAGTCATTTGCAAGGTGCAAAAAGTGGCCGATCGCATTCTCCATCCCGAAGAGTCTGGACTTTCACGTCGAGTTATTGCAAGTAAAAGTGGAGTGTATGTTTTAGATCTGAAGCGCGGTGAGCGGCTAGGCATTGGATCATCTAAAACGGTGAAAAAAGCAATGCGCATTTTTCAAAATCAGCGAAGAAATTTTGAAATGGTGGCAAATTTAGAGATGAACATAACGAAGAAAAATATACTGATGGCACGTACAGAAGCAGAAATTTTCAAACGACTCCAAGGCCAACCAGGAATTATTCCTTTCCATATTGCTCAAGAGTGGACAGATACGGTTGATGCTCATAGTCTGCCAGACTCAGTCACTATGATCTGCCAACTTGCAGAGGGATCCTTAACTAACAGAATCGAAGGGCTTTCTGCTCCAGAACGTCTGCAGGTTGCAAAGGATATCTTGACGGGTGTCGTGAGTATGCACAACTTGAACATAGCTCATTGTGATCTTAAGCTTGATAATGTGCTTGCGTACTCTAGCCAGGGAAGAGCTCGTGCAGCACTTACAGATTTTGGTTTGAGTGTCGTAGTTGATGCAAGTGGAAAGGGAGAAAAACGCTTTCCAGGTCAGTATGGGTCAATTTCTGAAACAGCACCAGAGTTATTGACTACTTCTAAGAGCAAAGTGTTTACTGGTGACTGCAAAAAATGTGATAGCTGGGCTACAGGCTGTATGCTGTATAAACTGTTTGTTGGGAAAAATCCGCCCTGGGATGCCGTTTTGGGACAAGTGAATATTAAAAATATATCAAAAAAGAGTGCGCAAAGACAGATAGCTGCTATGGCTCCTCCTGAGAAGACATTTCAGCTACCAAAAAATTTGCCTCCACAAGTGCAGGAAGCGATTCGTGGTTTACTACATTCCGATCCTAAAGAAAGGTACACAGCACAACGTGCACAAGAGCTTCTTGCTCAAATTTAGAATGGAATTACAGAGGAACATTCTGTAAGAATAGAGGTAACCAGAAGTAGCTCTAATCAACTTCAGTGCAGATTGGCGGAATCACAGTTGGTTTCAGTGTAACAGATTCTTCAGCCGCGTTTTGTATGGAAGTCTCATCATCAAACCTGCTTATGGGCGAACCATCCACCTGTTTCAGCTGAGGATGTTGTGCTGCAAACGTGCGTAAATTATCCATATTTATGCTCCAGTTGCAGTTCATTCGTGCAAGTCGTGGCATCTGTAAAAGAGCATCTAATCCCTGTGTGGTTACCCCAATTTTACTTATTTCTACAAAAAACATAGGTGAAACAGTCTCGTGAAAAATTTGTGTTATATGATTGAGTCCAATAATACCACTTATAACTTCTAGGTCAGTAAGCTTTGTCCAGGAGGGAGCAAGCCTTGCAAAAACATCGTTCACATCAACTGCATTAGCTTCGACGTCCTCTTTGATTTGAGAAGTAGTATTTCCATAAGCTGTTATAACTACCAATAATTTTTTTAATCGCTGAAACCTTGCAAGCGCTTCGGTAAGGCGCTCGCTAAAATAGGGGATATTGATTGTCAACTCTTGCAAACCTGCTGAAACTCCATCAAGGCCGGCCACGCCATTACAGCCACTCTCTGGTAAGTCCACAAGGCATAATTTTTTTAGATTTTTCAACGAATCGAAGCATGTGCCAGGTATTTCGTAGTTAATCTTACGAACACCGCTACCTATAAAAAGTGTCAGTGCTTCAAGGTTAGTAAAGCTTCCTATTGCATTCACAGCTGTAAGCGGAATATCGCGAATGAAGAGCTCTCTTAATTGCGGCATTTGCTCAGCAAATGCGCGTAAAGCTTCTTCAGTAAGTCGATTTATAATATATCTATTAATACGAGTGCCAACGC
>JAHFTM010000109.1 GCA_023269335.1 Chlamydiia bacterium | reverse complement strand
AAAACGACTCCAATAAAACCGCTCGATCAGTTCTTGGATGAGTTAAATGAACAAGCGATTGAGCAGCTGATCGATACATCAAAAGGAGGCAATATGATTTTTTTCCTTGGCCCTCCGGTGCATGCGATTTATTGTTCTCTTGCACCCCCATACGAAATTCAAGATGTAAATGTTCCTGGATTTACAGGTTTTCGTACGAATGATCTCGAGGAGTTTAAGCTTTACCTTGCTTTTTGGGTAGCAAGCTGCAAACAGCAGGGCGCTTATCCAAATGTAGAGCGGCTCTTTCATCTGACTAAAAAATGAGTTATGCTTTCTTCTAGTGCGAGGATTTGAAAAAATCCTCTCAAGAACTAAAATAATCATTCAGGGCGTGGGGCAGGCCAGTAAAGCGCTCATCTACTTGCTGGTTTTTTACCGCTATGGCAAGTGCTTTTTTCGTACCTACAAGGATAACAAGTTTTTTGCCCCGTGTCACCCCTGTGTAAAGAAGGTTACGTGTCAAAAGTTTGAAGTGTGCTGTATGCACAGGCATCACAATGCACGGACACTCACTTCCCTGGTACTTGTGGATGGACACAGCATAGGCAAGCGTCAGCTCGTCAAGCTCAGAAAACGCATACTCTACAGCTTTTTCATCCATCTTGACCACCAGCTGCTCTTCTTGCGGATCAATGGATGAGATAATGCCAATATCCCCATTATAGACATCTTTTGTGTAGTTATTGCGAAGTTGCATGACTTTGTCGCCAGCACGAAAAAATCCTACGCCACTTCCAGGAGTCAGTTTTGCCTGCAGCTCTTTGTTAAAAGCTTCAATACCACAGGCACCTTTGCGCATAGGCGAGAGCACCTGAATGTCCTTTTTTGGGTCATAGCCAAATTTTTCTGGAATTCTCTTGATGACAAGCTCAATAATAGCCTCACGTACATCTTCTGGTTCTTTGGCTTCAAAAAAGAAAAAATCAGAATTTTCGAAACTTTTAGTAAAGGGCATCTCGCCTTCGTTGATGCGATGGGCATTGACGATAATTTGCGAGCCTTTAGCCTGGCGATAAATAGCGGACAGCTTGGTTACCGCAAGCTTTTCTGAGCGGATAAGATCGCGAAGAACGTTTCCTGGACCTATGCTTGGCAGCTGATTGGCATCACCGATGACCACTACTTTTGCATGGCTTGGGATGGCACGCAGTATCTGATACATCAAGTAGGTATCAATCATGCTGGCCTCATCGACAATCATCAGATCACAATCAACAGGGTTGTCGCGGTCATGTTTGAATTTGCCTAGCGTAAAGTCATATTTCAAAAGCCGATGGATAGTGGTGGCATAACGGCCAGTAATTTCTGCCATGCGTTTGGCTGCCCTTCCCGTGGGCGCTGCCAGCACTATTTTATTTGTAAGCTTGCCTAAAATGCCGCAAAGAGCGCGGGTGATAGTACTTTTACCTGTTCCCGGGCCACCGGTGATAATAGAAAATTTTTCCACCAAAGCTTGTGTGAGCGCCTCTTTTTGGTGTGGTGCAAACTGGATATTCTCACAACTTTCGGCCCAGGTGATTGCTTTATCTGCTACTACCTCGCGGATGGCACACTTTGCCTTTTGTAGTCTTTTGATTTCGCTACAGATGCCCCGTTCTGAGACATAAAGTGGCTTTGTCCAGACAAAATAAAGCTCGTTGATTTTCTGCAGCTCGATTTCACCTTGCTGAAAAAGACGGCCAATATGCAAACGAATAAGCTCATCTGTAATCCCTAACAGCCCTTTTGAATTGACGACCAAGCTTTCAAGTGGAAAAGTAGAATGCCCTTCTTGTGTACTTTCTCCCAGGGCATAGCGGATGCCTTCTTGAATGCGTTGTGGAAAGTCATCTTGAAAACCTAAAGTTTTAGCAATCTTATCGGCCAGCGCAAAGCCTATACCGTTAATATCTTTGGCAAGGGTGTAGGGATTTTCTCTGATTTTTTGCAGTGCTAGACTGCCATAGGCTTTCAGAATGCGTCTTGCATAGGCACGGCTGATACCATAGCCATGTAAAAAGATGAAGACCTCTTCTACAGCGCGATGCTCTTTCCAAGAAGTAGCCAATATGTCACTGCGTTTTTTGCCAAGCCCCTGCACTTCAAGTAAACGCTCGGGCTCTTGATCGATGACTGTGAGCGTATGCTCGCCAAATTTTTGCACAATTTTTGCCGCGTAGCCAGCACCAATACCTTTGATAGCACCAGATGCTAAAAATTTTTCTATAGCAATAGCATCTTTAGGAAGTTCAAATTCAAAAGTTTCCACTTCAAATTGGCGACCATGTTTTTCATGACGTTTGAAGGCTCCCTTCAGGCGCACACTTTCACCAACTTGAATAGAGGGCATGACGCCGACGATAGCGATTGTACTCTTTGCCTCTGAGAGAAGAGTAGCCACAGCAAAGTGGCTCTCTTCATCATAGTAAGTTAATTTTTCTATAGTGCCAGTCAGTTCATTCATGCAGCTGATAATAGATCAAGGGTGCATCAAAGAGCAAGAGTTGAACAGTTTTCTTTTTGAAATGTGCCTTTACATACAAGGCGTTCTTGCCAGAAAGATTTAACATGAAAAATTTATTTTAAAGTTACTTTACAAAGTGTGAAAGAGCAAAAAAATAAAAAAACAAGATAGGCAGGGGAACTGTTTTGATAGACAAGGTTGAATCAAAGAGCAAGAGCTGGCACAATGGGGCTTTAAAGCTGTGAGACTATGGCGCGTTATACTAAAGAAAGTTTAGAGAATTTAAGAAACCGCATTGATTTAGCGGATGTGCTTTCTCAGCATATCCAGTTGAAAAATGCAGGTGGTGCTTTGAAAGCGCTTTGCCCTTTTCATGATGAAAAATCCCCCTCTTTTATGCTGCAAAAGGGAGATACCCATTATCACTGCTTTGGATGCGGTGCGCATGGAGATGCCATTGCCTTTTTGATGCAGCATCTCAGAATGAGCTTTTATGATGCGGTAGCTTACCTGGCAGATCGTTTCCAGGTACGCCTGGAAGAGATCGAGGGCGCTGACAACGAAAAAAAAATCAGCCGCGGCCGTTTAAAACAGGCCCTTGAGTGTGCGACTACTTTTTATCAGTTTTTTTTACTGCACACAAAAGAAGGGGAGGAGGCACTTTCCTATCTTTATTCTCGTGGGCTCACACTGGACTTCATTACAGCCTTTCGTATTGGCCTATCACCGGCTCATGAGGGTCTTTTTCGAAAGCTTGCCAAGCAAGATGGGTTTTCAGATGAAATTTTGACAGCCTCTGGCCTGACAGTAGAGCGTAGCGGCAGAAGTAAGGAATTTTTCCTTGAGAGAATTATGTTCCCCATACTTGATCCTATGGGTTCAGTCATCGGGTTTTCTGCACGGAAGTTTAAGGAAGCTACCTACGGTGGCAAATATATCAATACGCAAGAGACAGAGCTGTTTAAAAAATCGAAGGTGCTATTTGGGTTGCATTATTCAAGAAAGCGCATTGCCAAGGAGCGACAGGCGATTATCGTAGAAGGTCAGCTGGATGCTTTAAGGCTTATCTACAATGGCTTTGACTTTACCGTGGCAGGGCAGGGCACAGCGTTTGGCGAGTCGCACGTACGAGAGCTTATTCAGCTTGGTGTTACGCGCGTATTTTTGCTTTTAGATGGCGATGAAGCTGGCCGGCAAGCAACGGTGAAAATTGGCCATTTATTTCAAAAAGAGGGTGTAGAGGTATTGGTGGTCACATTACCACAGGGTAAAGACCCTGATCTTTTACTTCTTGAACAAGGGCCACCGGCAATTGTACATCATTTGAGTCATGCAGAGGAGTATCTAGCATTTTTATTTCACTATTTTTCTAAAGGCAAAGGCGTGGATCTTTCGTCGCCTGCTGCTAAAAACCAACTGCTACAAGAGCTTTCTTCGCGCATACGCGACTGGGATAACCCTGTAATGGTTCATGAAAGAATGAAAAAGTTGGCAAGTCTTGACAATGTCCCTGAAGAGCTTTTGGGCGTAGGCTCCAGAGTTACTCCATTTCTTCCACAAAAACGCTCACTTTCAAACGACGCGAGCGCTCAGGGAGTTGATCCTGATCGTATTTTAGAGGGTGATCTTCTGCGTTGGTTAATTGTCTGCGGTACGGCTAACCCACGGCTTTTTGAACTTTGTCAGCACAATCTCTCTCCAAGTGCTTTTCGTTTGAAGCTGGCAGAAAGGCTTTATCAGCATATCATGCAAGGTTATCTTGAGAAAAAAACGTTTGATTTTCTTGAATTTGCAAATCTAGTTGACGAAGAGGAGTTAGGTAGCTTTCTTTCTGAGGTTTTGTGTAAAAAAGTAAACCGTGAAAAAGCAGAAGCCCTACTCATTGAAACGATTCAGCGCATGAAGGAGCGCAACTGGATGCTGGAACGTGAGGAGGTGCGGCTGAGGATCCATTCAGGTCTGGCAGATGAAAAAGAGCTGCTGGAACTTGTCAGAAGATTTGATGAGCTTAAGCGCACACCTCCAAAGACCGCTTTATCTGTAAAATAGCTAAGAACCAAAAACTCAGGTTACGAGCTTTTGCTATCTTCTGCTATCGCGAAAGCCGCGAGAGCTGTTTTCCCTTTCTCTGCCGCCACGGCTGGGCTGCTGCGGCCTTCGAGGAGAAGATCCTCGATGCTGCTGTTGGCTTCGGCCATTTGGAATAGGTTCTGCCTTAATGGAAGGGTCCGGCTCATAGCCAGACATAGTAGCTTGCGGAATGCTACGCTTCAACAGGCGTTCAATTTGATGGAGCAGCTGATTTTCATCGATACAGACTAGCGAAACAGCCTTGCCTTCGCATCCAGCACGGCCAGTTCTGCCAATTCTATGGACATAGTCTTCTGGTACGTTGGGCAGTTCAAAATTCACCACATGCGGCAGCTGATCGATATCAAGGCCACGTGCCGCAATATCAGTGGCTACGAGTACGCGCTTCTGGCCATTTTTAAAGTCGTCCAGTGCTTTTGTACGTGCTGACTGACTTTTATTACCATGAATAGCAGCTGAAGGGATGCCATCATCTGAAAGCTGTTCTGATAAGCGGTTAGCACCATGCTTTGTTCGAGTAAAGACAAGTACTTGCTGCCAGTTTTCAGAGGAGATCAAGTGCGAAAGGAGAAAACGTTTACGGCGATTATCTACTCGATAAACAAGCTGAGAGACACTTTCTGCAGCTGGATTATGTGGAGCTACTTCAATTTTTTTAGGTGAACGAAGCAAGCTGTGGGCAAGTGTTTTGATTTCATTTGAGAACGTTGCTGAAAAGAGCAGGTTTTGGCGTTCTTTGGGAAGCATAGCAAGTAATTTTTTAATGTCATGGATAAAACCCATGTCGAGCATGCGATCTGCTTCATCAAGAACGAGTATTTCAACTGTTGAAAGATTTACGTTACCTTGTGAGATGTGGTCTAGTAGTCGTCCTGGTGTGGCAATAATGATATCGACACCTTGGCGCAAAAGTTTCGCTTGTGGGTTGATGTTGACTCCACCAAAAATGATAGCAGATTTTAGCGGCAGATATTTTCCATACTGGGTAACACTTTCACCTACTTGCGCTGCAAGTTCACGAGTTGGCGTCAGTATCAGAGCGCGCACTTGTCGGCGGGGAGCCACTGCTTTTTTGCTTAAAAGCTGAAGTAATGGAAGGGTAAAACCTGCTGTTTTGCCGGTTCCAGTTTGTGCGCAAGCCATCAGGTCGCCGCCTGCGAGAACTGCTGGAACTGCCTGTAGCTGAATAGGTGTGGGCGTATTATAGCCTTCTTCTAAAACGGCTTTCAGTAATTCGGCAGAGAGTCCAAGTGTTTCAAATGTCATAATATGAGGGTTATCCTTTAAAAAATAGAAATAATAATATACTATTTAAGGTTTGTTTCATATATTTATTTAGGCTTATTATTTTTTATCCTACGATTCCTCATCACCTGGGTTTTTGGTTTATAATAAGGTCCAGGGTATAGCTATAGTTTTATCATCGAGCTTGTAGGCTTCTGAGCCGGCATATAGAACAAGTCCCGGCATCACTTCATTTTTAGAATAGGTTTCTCGGAAAGCATTGAGGCCACTCAAATCGGTTTTCGTAAGTTTAGTTTTGCATTTCATTTCAATTGGATAAAGCTTTCCATTTCTTTCAAGTATGAGGTCAACTTCAGCGCCACCTGCTGTACGCCAATGATAACTATTTGGTGGAACAGAAAGTGATGCAAACTGCTGGTGGATATAATTTACAGCCCACGTTTCGAAAACAGCACCGAGCTTAGGGTTAATTGCAAGCCCTTCGACAGAGTCAGTTTTTTGAAGATAGCACGCAAAACCAGTATCTTTAAAATAGCCCTTCTTTTTGCCTGTAAGCCGTTTAAG
>JAHFTM010000108.1 GCA_023269335.1 Chlamydiia bacterium | reverse complement strand
GACGGAGATGTCAAAGGTGAGTCAGTCGATGACGGAGATGTCAAGAGTGAGTCAGCCGATGACGGTGGCTTTTGTGCTGGCATAGCTTGCGGTTGTGCAGGCTGAGGTGTCAGTTGCTCTAGTAAAGTACCTACATTGTGTTTTTGAAAATAGGCATCAGCTTGTGCTAGTGTCCAACGCTGGGCGGCATTTATGTTCATCAAATTAAAGACTGCAAAACAAAAGTGCTCTTCCTCTGTGCGCGTCGCTTCAGGTTTCGCTGCAATAACTGCCAGTTTATCTCTTATTTTTGTGCGATGTTCTTCATCTATAACCCGAAGGTCTTGTGCTGTCAACTCTCCAGGCCCTACGCGAGGAGGGTTAGGCCGCGGAGGCCACGGTATATGCATGAGCTTATTCTGCCAGTTCAGCTGTCCAAAGGCTAGCTCATAGAGCATGCTTCCAACAACCCAACTTTCTATTTTTTTATAATCTTCAGCAGTACGGGCAACAGGACGAGGACTGGTAGGATCAATATTCAAAATATCGTGCGGGGTATGCCACCAAGCAGCATAGGCATTATGATCTGTTAAAGTTTCATTAGGTGTGATTGTATTGCCTGGCTTAATAAAAAAGCTGAAGCCAAAGTCTGTAACGTGCAGCTTATTTTGTGCATCTACAAGAACATTGCCAAACTTTGCATCACCATGGAAGACTCCTCTTTCTTGCATCAACGCAAAAGTATGCACAAGCTGCGAACCAAGATTTCGTCTCAAATTCATTGAAGGGTTCTTACCTACCACCGTGTCTATTGTTCCTTGCTCTGCACGGTTGAAGATAAGGCTGACGCTTGTTCGTTTAAGCAGATAGTCTCTTGCAGGGCGAGCTGTGGGATCAGGGAGAGCTGTGAGATCAGTGATTGAGCGTAGTCGAACAACTCCAGGCACAGCTTCTAAAGCCTTGTAAAAGGGCTTCTCTACTTCAAGTTCTGCTAAGTCAGCATTTGCTGCGCGAGGTGACAGCTGTACTCCTGCTTCTACTGCATCTTTTGCACGATTTGTAAGCGGAATAATAGCAGCATTAATTGCCTTTTTATAGGTACCCGCGGCTTTCAATAAAGAACTTTTAGGATGGGATATAACATAGACCTCTTTTTTTGCCCAATCGAAGTGAATATCTCGCTCCATGCCGCTTGCTGCTGCGGAAAAGTACCGTTGAGCTACATTAGCTACTGGCTGGCTACGCTCTTCGATAAAAATAGCCATTCGCATGACATCATATTCAGCCAGCAAGTGGTTGACGTCAAGAACTTCAAATTCAAGAGAATCTGAAGTAGCTTGTTCTAGTTGCTCAAAGCGTTGAAGCAGCTCTGATTTAGCTCCTAGAGCCTCTTTAATAAGATCCATGGGCACTCTTGCATCCATGGCTTTTTCGACCCACTCAGCGTCGCTACTTTTTAAGAAAAATTGAAATTTATTGAATTTGTCACTCTCTGCTGTTTTGTATCTTTTCTCAATTGCTGACAGCACTATTTTGGCACTTTCCGGATCAGTGACAGCAAGTTTGCGATAGATCGCCTGAGCCGCTATCACTGAGTTTTGCTTTAGTTCTTTTTCAATTGCTTCCAGTGCTGTAGATACACTTCTAATGCGCTTTGCAACGGCAGTTGCAACTGTTAGGGGTAACAGCTCCATTACTGCATTAGACTGCTCATCCGAAACAACAAAGTGCATGGCAACCAAGCCCATTACATCTTTATTTCTACCTAGTTCAGCCCCTCTTGCCACTTCTGAAAGAAAGGCTTCCGCTGCAATAAAAGTTGCTGGCAAAGGCGCATTTTGTGCTTTAAAACGAGCCTCTATCAGATCTTTTACAATCAGTGCATTTGCTGAGTTAGAGAGCCATGTCTTTACTTGTGCGTCAGTGGATGCTCCTCCAGCAAACAAGAGATTCAGTGTATGAGCAGAATGTAAAAGAGAAGTCATTTGACCAGCTGCAGCTTTGTATTTTAGGTTTTGTTGAGCCTGGCTTTGTATCTCTTGAAGAACTGCTGTAAATTCTGCCGGCGTACACATAGCAAAAAGCTGAACAAATTGAGGGTAGTTTTTATGATCTTTCAAGCCCTCTTCTGCAAGCGATAGGCTTGAAAATTCGCGAAGAAGAGATACAGCTAATTTAACCGGGTCCTGCTTTTTATTTTGAAGTACTGACGCAGTAGCAATTTGCGCCATATTCGACGCTGGCTGAGTGCCGGGTGCCGGAGCTTGAACCGGCTTGACAGGTATGATTGGTGGCGATGCTGAGGCTAAGCTTGGAATAATACCAGCAATAGATGGCCCCCCAGGCGGCACTGGTTGACTTTTGGGACTTGTGCCTTCATTACTTGTAGTTGCATCAGCCGGAGAGGATACTGGTTTATTAGTATCAGGACTTACTGTAGACATAAGACACCTAATAATGATGAGTTAATATAATTGTATTGTAAAATTATTTTTTTATTTATTCAATATAATTATATATATTCGACTATAACATACTGTCTTATAGACTAATAACCAGAGAATTTGTTAGTTGTGCAGTTTTAACACCATGGCTTTTCTCAATGAATTCGAAAAAAGGAACGTGATTAATGAAAGGCTAATCGCTGTTTTGATTGTTGTCGGGACTGCTCTGAAAAAATCGTTTCAAAAAATTTGTTGCGTCATTGATTTCAAAAAAAGGCGCCGTGATCGGCAACATTCGTTCAAGAATCATTTCTGGGATTAGCGTTTTCAGATTCAGCCCATTTGCAGCTTGTTCGATGAGCACCTTGAAAATAATAAAAAGTAATTGTTTTGCGTTGACATCCGTATTTGTACCAATGTTCTTCAACTCTATTCTAGAAATTGGAGAGGGTGTAATAGGAATTTTTGCGATTGCATTATACTGTACATTGAAGCGGATATCATTCAAAATGAGTGCGTTGATTTGAATATCTATATCAGTTGAAGTATTTGGCGGCTCATTAGATGGAGGCCCTTCAGCCGTGTTTAACAAGCGACTCCAATTTGTGTCACTGCCAGTAAGTGTAAAAAGCTCTAAACCCATTAGCGAATGATCTATTTGTATCTTATCAAGCACAATCTTTCTTGTTCCTGATCCTGTAAGAGTTTTGAAAAGATTATTCCAGTTGAGCAAGATATCGACCTGCTCTACGACAAGAGCATTTTTAAGCTGGCACCCCGATGGATTCTGAATCACAAGGCCTTTAATTTGAACCGAGTTTTTTGTAAAATTGCACGCCTTAACTGCACAGGGAGTATTGAGGGTTTTTGAAAGGCCATAAGAAATGACATTCACCCGAAAAAAAAAGGTAAGACCAATAGCAAGAATGAAAAAAGCAATGAGGCAAAGTAGAATAAGGAAGAACTTTTTCATGAGAGGCCTTATGTGTCTATTTCGTTATTTTTATCTCATAGCAGAAAGAAGGTATATTTACATCACCAAGAGATTTAAAATAAATTACTCACAAAAAGGAAATAGTAATTTTTCAAGCGCTGGTTGCAAACCAAACTCGCTCTTTACCTTTTTATACTCCTGCCCTACAAATACGTTTTGCTGCTCTTTTCCTTTATTTATCTTCAGCGCTCGGATAAGTGTGTTTTTTGGCGTGTGCACTGGATCTACAAACTCACACACATCAATCTTGTAACCTAATGTCGAAAGAAGCTCAGCACGAATTGCATCTGTAAGAAGCGCAGCAAACTGCTCTCGGAAAAGCCCATATTTTGTAATAAGCGGAAAGGCTGTTGCCTTCAACTGTTGTGCAAGCTCATGCTGGCAGCAAGGCGCAACAAAAAGAGCTTCTGCTTGCCACTTTACTGCTTGAAAAATAGCTTGGTCTGTAGCAGTATCACAGGCATGTAAAGCAATGACAATATCTACCACCCCTGCTGGCTGATACTCTGATATAGTACCAAAAACAAATGAAAGACCATCATAGCCTACCTTTTTTGCAAGTGCATTACAGAAGTCTACCACGTCACTTTTTAAGTCTACCCCTATAAGCTCTACTTTATATTCTGTCTTGGTGCTCAATAGATGATAGAGCGCAAAACTTAAATATGCTTTGCCACAACCCAAATCCACAATACGTAACGTTTTTCCCTTCTCTTTCTCCTTTTCGAAATGCGGCAACAAATCAAAGACAAGTTGAGAAAAATGCTGGATCTGCTTGAACTTAGCTCTCGCCTCTTTTTTCACCTTTCCATCACTTGTCATTATACCAAGCGCTTCAAGACAAGCTACAGGCCTTCCCAAACCTTCTTCAATCAGGTAGTTCTTCTTTCGGTTATGTGCAAAATCAGCACAGCACTCTTCTTGCAACTTCCTTTTCTTTGTTTTCCATGTACCTTGTACAGTTTTTTCAACATAATACTCAAAGCTGTTTGTACGAACAAAAAGATGTTCAAAGTGCTCTAAAAGAGTTGAAAATTCTTTTACAAAACCTGACACAGCAATATTTTTCGTGCTGCATTTGGTCTTTTCAAAACAGGTCATCTGTATATGTAGTTTTTCTTGGATCAAAACTTGACGCAACACTACTTTTTGAACCTTATTATCCTCAGCAACAGCTTTACTAAAAGTAGCCTGTACAAGAGCACTCAAATTTTCTTCAAACCAACTCTCAAGCTCTTGTTTAGATGCAGCCATAAAAAAGTGCCTACTCCCCCATCTGTATTACAAAATTCAAAAGTTTATTTGGAACAAAGATCACTTTTTTAATCATCACGCCATCTAAAAATCTCGCCACGTTAGGATGATTTTTAGCTAGGTTAACAAGCTTTTCTTCAGTTTCGTCCTTAGGCAAATCAAGGCGCGCCCTCAACTTACCGTTTACCTGCATCACATAGGTGACAACCGAATCTTCTATATAACGAGGGTCCGCTTCTGGGTAGCTTACATCAGCAAGGCTGCCTTTTTGACCAAGCATCTGCCATAACTCTTCAGCGATGTGTGGTGCTAGCGGCGATAAAAGCTTTACGAAATCAACAAGCGCATTTTTAGGGTAAATGGCAAGTTCTGAAAAATCATTGACAAACTCCATCATCTTGGCAACAACAGTATTGAATTGCAGTGCTTGCATATCTTGTGTGACTTTGAAGATCAGCTTGTGTATAAGTCTTTTGCCCTCTTCTGTCTCTACGTCCTGCACTTTTTCTGAAGTAACAAAATCAAAAACACGACCTAAAAACCTTTTACAGCCTTGTACAGCCTCTGTATTCCACACTTTTTCTTTTTCAAGCGGCCCCATAAACATTTCAAAAAGACGAAGGCTATCAGCGCCATACTCTTTTATGATTTGGTCTGGCGATACTCCATTCAGCTTGGATTTAGACATCTTTTCAATTTGGCTGTCCAACTCATGGCCAGTTTTTTTATCAAAGTATTTGCCATCGCGTTCACGCACATCCTCTGGAGCTACGTAAACGTTTGCAGATGTGCAATAAGAGCGCGCAACTACAAGACCTTGGTTTCTTAGTGTTTTAAAAGGCTCTAGTGTAGAAACATACCCCAAATCATACAAAACTTTATGCCAGAATCTAGCATAAAGAAGATGCAAGACTGCATGCTCGACGCCACCTACATACAGATCTACCGGAAGCCAATATTTTTCAAGTTCCGGATCCCACGCTTGCTTATCATTGTGAGGATCACAAAAGCGCAGATAATACCAACAAGAGCCTGCCCAGTTAGGCATCGTATTCGACTCGCGATGTGCTCTCTTTTTCGTTTTTGGATCTTCAATTTCTATCCAATTGGATACTTTCGCAAGCGGGCTTTGACCATCACCTGTAGGCGTAAAATCAGAAAGATCAGGAAGACAAAGAGGAAGCTCATCAACAGAAAGTGCACGCTTTGTACCATCTTCAAAATGTAAAATCGGCATCGGCTCACCCCAGTAGCGCTGACGAGAAAAAAGCCAATCTCGAAGCTTGTACTGCACCTTTTTTTCTCCATGACCACTTTCTTTCAAAAAGCCAATTATTTTTTCTTTTGCCTGCTGTGTCGTAAGCCCATCTAAAGAGACGTGTGCACTTGAAGAATTACAGATGATCCCATCACCTGTATAGGCACACTGAAGCGCCTTTTCAACGTCTGTTGCACTTTCAGGCACCACCACCACTTGAATTTTTTCTAACCCCTGTTTTTTGGCAAATTCAAAATCACGCTCATCATGAGAAGGAACCGCTTGAACTGCCCCTGCGCCATAAGATGGAAGTACATAGTCCGCAATCCAAATAGGCAGCCTTGCGCCACTTACCGGATTGATTGCATAAGAGCCTATAAATAATCCGCTTTTTTCTTTGTTACACTCTGTTCTTTCAATTTCAGTTTCTCGGCTTACTTTTTCTTTATACTGTGCTACCTGCTCTCTCAAATGCGGTAAAGTGAGTCTATCAACAAGAGGATGCTCGGGG
>JAHFTM010000107.1 GCA_023269335.1 Chlamydiia bacterium | reverse complement strand
TCTCTTGCGTGAGTTTTCTACTTCGGCAAGCGCACGAAAATATTTATCTTTGTAATCTTCGGCTTCAAGTTTCAGCTTTTCCATAGCCTCCTGTGCAAAATCGGCTTTTATCGGTTCGCTCTTTACCTGCTCACTTTTCATTGACTCACCCTGCGCTTCTTCACTTTTCTCATTCTCGGTCATAATATCTTCCTTTTTTTATCCTTAGCCTTTTTGCGGTAATAGCAATCTCTTTTGTGTCTCGAATTCTTTGACATGTGCAGCTGGCGTGCGGAATGTAATCTTGTACTTATATAGTGAGCGCGTAAGATTTTTAGAAATCGCCTCACAAGCCTCGTCAAGTAGAGAAAAGAGATCTGCATAAGGCATGCGCATAGGGCCAAGCAGACCAAGGGCGCCAACTACTCTTGTACCAATTGAGTAAGGTGCGCTCACCACTGCACAGTTCAAGGGACTTGACAGATGTGAAAAGAGATCGCTGCCGATCCAGTATTTGATTTTTCCTGCTTTGATGCATTCTCGAATGAGCAGACGAAGCGCTGTGTGGTTTTCAAAAAGTGAAAGTGAGCTTGTGAGCGAAGTTGCATCTTGAAATTCAGGATAGCGAAGAAGCTTTGACATGCCGGTTGTGTAGATATCTTCCTCAGTGAAATTTGAGTAAGAAACGAGATAGCGCGCCATGGATTCTTGATAAAAGCGATGCGCAATTTCAAGCTCATCGCTATCTAACTCTTCTGCTAAAAGCTCACCACTGCGTAAGCGAGAGCGAAAATAGGCCTCTAAACGTCTTAGGCTATGCGCTGACAGCTTTTTTGGTGAGTGGAGCAGTTCTGTGTGAATTAATCCAAAGTTTGTCATTAAAGCAGAAAGGTAGCGTCCTTGATCGAAGCTGACAAGTTTGATATCAACTACAAAATCCTGATCAAAACGGGGACTGGAAATGAATGTGGCAAGCCCTGAAAGCTGACTTACCGACTCGGTGATCTGCTGTAAATAGAGAACGACTTCTTTTATTTCGGCTAACTCTTCATCAAATTGTGGCACTCTTTTCGGAGTACTTGTCTTAACCCTCTTTGAATCATTCAAATCGTCGAGAATATGATCGGCGTAAAAACGAAAAGCCTTATCAGTTGGCACCCGACCACCTGATGTATGAGCCTGATGTAAATAACCCTCTTCTTCAAGTCGGACAAAATAGTTACGAATGGTAGCAGAGCTGACATCATCAAACCCAGCTTCTTTAAGTGTGTCAGAGCCTACGGCTTTGCCGCTCTTTAAATAGTAAGCGACAAGACCGATGAGAATCTTCTTCTCGCGCTCTTGTTTTGGTGCTTTTTTGATGGGCAAAGGTTTTAGTGGCTTCATAATTTGTCTCGTATTTGCATCCACTATAGACAATTCGCAACTTATTGGTCAATTTTTTTAGCACTCAAAACAAGAGTCTGCTGAATCACCACAGTGATTGAGCAATAAATGGGGAGTAAATTTTTTGATTTGGACAACTCAATCCAACTCAGGCTACTAACATATTTTTTCTTTTATAAACTGATCGTCAAGACTTATAATGGATGTCTTGCAAGCGATGCAAATCTTGACTGAATGCTCGTACTCGCGTTCATCCTAGTAGTCCAAATCCAAATGTGGTAGAAAGGGTACCGCCTTATGACGTGCTAAAAAGTGCTAGAGGTATCTACACTTAAGTGGCCTATATAATTATGAAAGACATGTTTCTGCGGAAACGCGGTTAAAAAATGAGATGAGAAATGAAGAAATTTCGCAATACAAAAAAAGTGATTGAACATACGTTTGATTCGATTATCGAATTTTCTCGTCTTCATCTGATGCATACTGTCTTAAAAGAAAGAACCTCTACACACCTTATTCTTGAAAACGGGAAGAAAGTTGTCGACTTCATTAATTGCAGCTATTTTGGCCTAGATACTGACCCTGAAATGATTGAAAGCGCAAAACAGGCACTAGATAAGTGGGGCATTCACTTTACTTGTGCAAGAACGCGCTTAAGCATTGAACTCAATCAAAAGCTAGAAGCTGAACTTTCTACTCTTTTTAAAGGGCGAGCAATAGTATTCCCATCAGTCAGCTCAGCCCACGCCTCCGTATTGCCCCTTATCGCGGCAGGAGTAATTTTTGAAACCGAAAAACCGATCACCTTTATCTTCGACAAAAAAGCGCACTCTTCGATGCAGTTTTTAATGCCAATTTTAGCTCAGGATGCAACCTGCATCACGATTGGGCATAATGCCATGAATGAACTTTACGATGCGATCAAAGCCATAAAAGCAGAAAATGGCGCTATTGTATATGTAGCTGATGGCCTGTATTCTATGGGTGGCTCTGTGCCTATGCAAGAAGTGATTAAGCTGCTAGATGAGCCCGATCTGTATTTTTACTTAGACGATGCCCATGGCACATCACTCTTTGGAGAAATGGGTGAGGGGTATGTGATGAGCCATTTTAATAAAATTCCTAAAAACATGATCGTCAATTTTTCACTTGCTAAAGGCTTTGGCTGTAATGGAGGAGGCGTGCTTTTGCCAACGGAGCATGCAGAGAAAATGGTACGCTTTTATGGACAAACATATGCCTTTTCTGCGCCGCTTGATTTTTCAGTAATGGGAGCAGCACTTGTAAGCTGCCAGTATCATCGTAGTGGTAAAACCAGAGAATATCAGCATATTTTGCGAAAAAAAGTGCAGCTGTTTCGCTCACTTTTGAATTTACCAGATTTGCCTCTTTTTTCACCGATTCAAATCATTGATCTTCCCGATATGCCAACCTGTAAAGAATTTGCCTTGGAACTCGTTGAAAAAGGCTTTTTAGTCTCTACAGTCTTTTTTCCTGTGGTCCCAAAAGACAAAGCACAATTTCGCATTTCCATTACTATCAAACATACCGACGATGAACTCAGAGAGTTAGCATTACTGATTAAAAGCAGGTTGCAAAGGAACTTAGAGAAGTTTTAAGAAGTTGGCTGCATCGGCATCCAGTGCTTGCAGCATCTCTGAGCTTGATTCAAAATGAGTAATGAAGAGCTCTTGCAACAATAAATTGATTGGTGGTTTTTGTGCTCGACAAATTTTTTCAAGCTCTTTTTGATATTTTATTTTAGCATCTAAGACAAAGCTAAGAGCTTCAAGATAATCCTGGAGTGGCTTTGCAGTAGAGCTATCTTTGCGAAGCAGCTGTACTTTTGCATCAAGACCTTCAAAGGATGATGCTTCATTGATGAGCGCTTTTATTTGATTTTTTTGAGGTACTGATAAGGCTTGATGAAAAGGCTGTAGTTTGTTCCAGTGCGTTGCAAATTGATTTTTTATCGCTCTTATTTTTTTGCTAGTTTGGGCTTTTTTCAGCAAAAGTTCTTTTTTCTGGATGATACTTTGAAAAGGAGCGGGAACGCTGTATGCAGTTACGGTATTTTTTCTACCGATCTCTAAAATCGTACCGGTTCTAGTAACTGAGACAGTTTGCCAGCGACCTGATCGAAGATTTGGAATGAAGCAGTAGTCACGTGTGGTGGATTTTGTCTGATCTATGGTTTCTGCATAGTTACTATCACCAAAATGAAGCATCACATTCCGTATAAGCTGTGGTTTTTGCAAAGAAATTTCTTGGAAAATCAGGAGATCAATCTCTTCAAAATCTTCCGCTATCAATGTTGTATCACTTACACTCTCAAGCAGATCGAGAAAAAATGGGTCTATGTAGGCACCTAGTGTCTGTGGCTGCCTATCTGCACTTTGCAAAGCAGTTTCAAATTCTTGAATCGATTCTTCAACATTCACAGCTTTAAGGTACTTTACAGCCCAGTCTTTCATTTTTATAATTACTGTGGGGTAGTCCTTCACCTGAAGATTTTTCATTTGATCACTTTTGCTTTCTAGCCATTTTTTGAGAGTTATATTTTTTGGACGCACAAGTGACTGATGATTTGGGGTAATACGAAACAGATGACCTGGCATGTGACCTATCGAGGTAATTTCTTCACTGCTCCCAAATTCTCTTCTTGTTGCTTCTGCCCATTCCATGAACGGGAGGATACTCGGGTCAGAAGCAAGATCGATTGTAATTTTGGCTTTTACAAAATTTTGATCTTGAAAATAAGTAGATATGAGTAGATCTGTTTGATGCATTCTCACTCCAAAATTCCAAGGCAAGTTTTGTATCCCTTGCTCTTGTGTAAGTATGGGAGATACATAAGGAAGAAAATAGCCTTGAAATTCAAGTCCGATAGCTTCGTCTCCAAGTTGTTTTAAATAATCATGAAGGGCTTTTTCAGCAGGAGCAATTTCTGCAAGTAAAGATCTAAGGGCTGCGCCTAATTCAGATAGATTAGTAATTTTTTCAAACTCGCTGCCTTTTTGAATGTAAAGCCGCCATCGTAGATCCAGTTTTTTATAGCTTGACGGTTCAGCAAAAAAACGTAATTTTTCAAGTGCTTTTACTAAGCTATCTTGGAAATTTATTTCAGTAGTGAAAGACTTTGCGATAGCGTCTCTGATACCTTCGTCGTCTTGAGAGCCTACCTTTGACACAGTTGATCCGAAGGCTTTAAATTGATCTATACTTTCATAATTGCATACTCCTTGAAAGTCGATATCTTGAATATCGCTTGTTTGCAAAATAGAAGGAATTTGCCGAGCAAAAAGATTGGTGAGTTGTGCTAGATTGGTAGCTCCTGATTTGTTGATAAGCGATAAAAAACAGTGTGCAAGAGCCGATTTAAAACCGTTTCTTTGAAACATTTCATTGTTTTGCGTTTCGGTTAATGGAAGCATGGCCATACTCGCAACGCCATTTTCTTGCATGCGTAAAAGAGGTATATCACCATTTGATGCAACGAGCTGCAAAAGATACTCTATACTACTTTCATTAATTCCTTTTTCTAGACAGAGTTCTTCCAAAATTTCTCCTAAAGAAACACCTTGAACTTGATCAAATTTTGTACGAATAGCATCGATAATCTCATTTTTTGTAGCGCCGATTAATTGAAATGCCTTTTGTAGCGCATCCAGATGCATGCAACCATTATATATCTCTTCCGGTGTAGTACCAATAAGTCGATTGTCAATAAGATGTGTATCGAGTTGCGTACTTGCTAAAAATGTATAGGTTTTATTGTTGACTATTCGAGTGAAGTAGCCCGTTTTTAAGACAGCACAGTAGTCTTGTAACGCCCATTGCAACGCTGTATCTTTGGAGGCAAGAATTGCTGATGTCGTATAACAGGAACCTAGCTCTCTTTGCCTCCAGTGGTTTAAAGCGCTACTAAGAAGTGCTTTTTGTACATCTGCAGTTGTCGGTTGCGCAGTTGATGCAAGATTGCGCGTCAACAAAACAGCCATTTTTCCTTGTTGGCAAAGATCGTTGACGTTTACACTTCCAATAAGTGCCCACACCTCTGGATTACTCTGCAACTGCCTTAATACGCGATAGAGATTTTTATCAAAGGGAGAAGAAGAGGTATCTTCAGTCAAGTACTCCTTTATGTCGGGGATTAAAAATTCATTAAGCCCACCTAATGGCCTGATGAGAAGATTTGTTAGTACATTCACATAACTGTTTTCTACAATCGTCATTTGTTGATCTGCATCTAGCGCTGCAAGACCATGACGTGCCGCTCTGCTTGGATGATTTGTAGTATACAGCCTGTTCAAAGTGGCTTTTACAGTATCCTTAAGCAGCTGTAAAATTTGAGTACAGTTTTTATTAGAGATGTCATAGTGAATTTTCTGATCTACTAAGAAGTGTAGACGACTTATGGCCTGTTCTGCTTGCAAAATCGAGGGAGTATTTTGTAAGAACGAAGCGCTGAACAGTTGGCTTAAAAGTTCAAGACAAAATAAGCGTTCTTTCGGCAAATTTACAAATTCCTTGTTTGCTGCTACAACGCCCCTGACAAGCTGATTTAGGCTTTGATCTGAAAAAGTTTGGTCAATAAAAATCTGTAGCTGAGACAGCTGATTTTCACACACTCTTTCATCAACACTTTGTAATGCTTTGCAATAGAGTGCAAAAAATTCTCGCTGGTGGTCATTAAGATCTGTATTTCCTTTCAAACTATCCGACCAGAGTAGGTAGAGTGTTTCACAAGAAATATTCTGTTTGATGGCACTTAAGAAGAGCTCTTTTAGTTGCTCTACGTTTGCAGGGGTGAGTGGTTTTGTTATGTTTTGAAATAATTTTTGACATTCTTGTAAAAACTCTGTATTTGGCCCTTGAATTGTCGACTTTTCTGTTTGCGCCTGCTCTTGTGTTGTGACAATACGAAAAAACAGTTGAGATGGCTTGTCAACTAGTGCAAGCCTTTCAATTCGCTTATTTTTCCAAATAGCTTCCGTACCAAGAATAACTACAAAATTTTTGCCCTGCTTTTCGAGAGCAAGACCGCGAGTCTCATCACGCGAAAAGACATTTTTTGCAGCGTGGTTTGCTTTCATAGCGGTTACTTCTCTAAA
>JAHFTM010000106.1 GCA_023269335.1 Chlamydiia bacterium | reverse complement strand
GCTGAAAATTGCTGTATCGATGCTACCATTGCCTCTAAAAGATCTCTATCTTGGCCTTCTCCACCTAGTACTCTCAATGACATACAACACCTCAAGCTTTAAACTAGTTATAATAAATTATTAAATAATTATACATAATAAAACAATAAAGTATCAAGATAATTAATATAAAAAATAATTATAATTTAACTATAAATAAGCAAGTCACTGAATTTTTTCTTTCAAAAAACACCTTCCAATGCTGTGGTGATTTGCCTCACTTCCTTGGAGCGGAATTTACGTATGAGATGATAGTATCCTGCTTAAAGGTGGAGCCGTTAGTAAATGGATACCACCTGCACCTCAAATTAATTTTGATACCCTATTCAAACACGAACTCTGCCGATAAGCTGCTCTACTTTTAAGCGGTACTCCTGTGCTGTGCCACGCTCAAGAGGATTGGGGCTGCACATACGTAAAATCATGCATTCAAACTCTTCTTTAGGGCTTAGATCATACCCACTGGCTAGTTTTCTTGAAAGGAAACGGTGTCTTGCTTTTGTCTCTTTTAAGATGATACTCACATGCTTTTTATAACGCTCCTCTTCACTCTTATCACTTTTGATATACTTAGAGTTCACCCACTTAGGCCTCTTCTCATAGAATATCTGGTAAAAAAGGCAGCCTACGGCAAAGAGATCTGAACGGAAATAGTCTTCACCTTTCATTTTACTCACAAAAATTGCTTCAGGAGATGTGTAGGCAGAGTGCCCTTGTGCCCGTACTCCAGCTGCATCCTGTGCAAAAATGCTGCAGCCAAGATCAGAAATGACTGCATCTATTTTGCGCGTTCTACCTTTGCGCTTTTTAGCAATATCGATCAAATAGTTTTGTGTTCCCAAATCTTTATGCACTATGCCATGTGTTTGCAAACCTTCTAGACCCTTTAAAATATTTAATGCGATAGTCATTTTTTCTTTCACAGTAAAACTATACTTTCCTCTGTCAAGTACACGTGATAATGACCCTGGATTATACAACTTGCAAAAAAGCGTATGATAGGTAGTCTCATTTTCTTGATGGCTTGTATGAGCACAGATCTTGACTATCCCTGGAAGCCCTTGCACCTTTTGCGTCATCTCCAGTTCATAATTAATCTCCTCAGTTTGTTTGCAGCGAGCAACCACTCCGGGATGCCTTTCCTTATAAAGAACTGACTTCGTGACTGTCTTATACGCACCTTTTCCTAAACGTGTAGCGTGATCATAGCCTAAATGAATAAAACGATACTGCGTCAAAGGATCATACTCAATGGCACATAAAAGCCCGGTTTCATCAGGACTTAAATAGTATCTTTTTTTATCTATAAAATATGGGAAGATCGTTTCAATAAAGACTGCCATTTGAATAAGTTCTGGTTCATTAAGACCAAGCTCACGATGCTCTTTGATAATTGCTGTGGTAGCATTAACGGCCCGAACAAGGGGCGTAAAACCTGCCTGAACTGCAATTTGCTTTACTCTTTCAAGAGTGACTCCATCTCGCACGATATCTCTTGCAGTAAGTCCTAAGCTATAAAAATCACTCGATCGTATGTAGCTTTTTAGCTTTTGTTCTAAAATGCGTCCCTCAACAGGGGCTCTTTTGTGTGTTTTAATCTCTAAAAGCGCTGGAGGAGAGGCAGCTATTGTCCTACTCGAATGTGCTGACCTTCTAACAGTAGAGTGAGTCGATGATCCTACAGCAGAGTGCGTCGGATGAGTGACAGAAAAAGCTGTAAGCTGTGTGATTTGTATACTAAAAAACAAGAAAGAGGCAGCCCTAACAACCATTTTTTGCATAACACTATAACTCCAAAATTAAGGAGCTTTTTGCGAGTACCCATTCGCTACTAAGCTACATGAAATATGAGAGGAACCTTATACGCAAAAAGCTCAATTAGTTCTTCATTTTTTACGCACAATTGATTATGAAGGAGTTATATCGAAGCTGCGTGAGAAATAAGTTTTTGATGGCGTCAGCTTTTCTTGTCAAATTTCCGATTCTTGACACTGTCTTGGTAAAGAATAGATACTAACTTTTTTCTCAAGCTTTTTGCATTTGAGCGCAGAGCTGGCTCTGGATGCACCATTATTAAAATAAGCAATTCAAGCTGCTCTTTTATAGTGAGTTTCAAATTTTTTGCGGCCTTCAATTCTAAGGCTTTTCTTCTTTTACACGATTCAGCTTCTAACAGCTCAATCACTCTCTTTTTTCTTGCCACACCTGATGCTTTATTCTTCTCTCCTACTAGCTGCCAGAATGGCTTTCTCTCATAAAAAAGACGATACAGTACACAGCCTGCCGCAAAAAGGTCTGTTTTATAGTACTCACTACCACGTAGTTTATCAAAAAAAATACCTTCTGGAGCGCTATATGAAGAGCTTAATTGTGGTTTTTGCCCTTGCACACTATGAACCGATAGAGCGTTACCAAAATCAGCAATGACAACTTGGATGCGTCTTTTGACTGTCTTACCCTCTTTTCTTTTTCTATCTTGTACAACCTCAATGAGGTAATTTTCTTTTTTTAAGTCGCGGTGGATGATCCCTCTTTTCTCAATCATCTCAAGTCCTTTAAGGATGTCGAGAGCAATTTTCATTTTTTCTTTCAGCGAAAATCTGTATGAACAATCGTTAATTACTGCTGCAAGTGATCCAGCAGAGTAGTAGTGGGTAAAAAAAGTGACATAGGCAACGCCATTTTCACTATGCTTTGTTTGTGCAACAAGCTGCAACACACCTCGAGAACCTTTCAACCGTTTCAAAGTGCGCACTTCAAGGCTTGTTTGTTCACTCTCCTTTTGAACAAGACGCGCTACAATTTTTGGACGTCTTGCATCATAAAGAATCGATTTTGTGACTTTCTTGTCAGCGCCTTGCCCTACTACTATCGGCAGATGAATAAAGATTGAGCGTGTGATAGGGTCATATTCTATGGGACACAAAAGGCCCGTTTCACTTTGTCTAAGATAGTACTTTTTTTGCTCAATAAAATTGGCTAATTTTTCTTCAATAAAAAGAACGGTTTTCAAGAATTCATTCTTGCTAAGGAGTGGTCTACGAGAAAGTTTGCAACAAATTGAAGCTGTTTTATTAGCTTTAAGAAGTTGACTTCCCTCTTGAGATGCACTGTGAAGAATGTTTGAAAATAAGAAAAGGGTGAGAAAAAGTGTTAAATATCTTAAGTGCATAACTGAAACGACTCATATGGAAAATCTAAAAAGCTCACTTGAAAATGTGCCCTTCTCTTCGAAACCCTTTTCAGGGCCTCTTCTAATTGTTTACGTGCCTGCTTTACCTTCAGCCTTTTTTTGGGATTGGGATTTACCATCTGCAAGATAGTAGCTTCAAACTCCTCTTTAGGCGTAAGCTTTGCACTTCGACTTTTAGCATTCAGCTCAAAGCGCCTTGAGGCAGTGCTTTTTTCTATTAATTGGTACAGCCTCTTGGCTCGTTCTTTAGGCGAGTTTGCCATTTTTGGATAGTTTACTTCTTGCCAATAGGGCATTTTCTCATAACAAATTTGATATAAAAGACAGCCTACAGCATACAGATCAGTGCTATAAAAAGCTTTACCTGAAAGCTTTTTTACAATACCTTCAGGCGGCGTGAAATTCGTATCACCCTGGGGGCGTTTATGACGGCTCTTCCAAATATACTCTGCAAGTCCCAAATCAGCAATTACCACTTCAATATCACGCTTAGAACTATTTTTTCTTTTAGAAATATTAACTAGATAATTGTGCTGATGAAGATCCTTGTGCACTATATTTCGTTTTTGCATGCCCTCCAAGCCTTTAATTATGCTGAGTGCAATGTGCATCTTCTCTTTTAAAGTAAACTTATATTCTGGATTCTTCAAAACCTGAAAAATTGTGCCCTGACGGTACAGCTTACAAAACATTGTGCGAAAGTTCACTCCATCTTCTTGACGCTCTGTATAAGCTTTTACTTGAAGAACACCATTGACACCTTTCAATTTTTTTGACATCTCCATTTCACGCCTACAATGCGCAGTCTGGTCTAAGCGCGCAAGAATTTCAGGGTGGTCAAGGTCGTACAGAATAGATTTTGTGACTCTTTTTTTGGCTCCATTGCCAAGACAAGCTGAATTTTTTATATCTAAATGGATGAAGACAGATTCGGTTATAGGGTCATATTCAAGTGCTCGGCTCAAGACTGAATCTTTTATGGGCAGGTAGTATTTTTTCTCTTGTATGAAAGCTTTTAAGCGCACTTCAATGAAATAAGTTATCTGAACAAGTTCTGCCAGGCTAAGGTCTTGACTAATCTCAAGCCCATTTATTGCACTAGCTGCCTTCACGGCCCGCTTAAGAGGCTGGCATTTTTCTTCATCGGCAAGTTTTTTGACTTCTTCTAAAGTTATGGTATAGCCTACACTGTCACGTAAGGCCATACTAAGCGTTGCATCATCATGTGTCTGGATATAAGCTCTCAATTTTTCTTTGACAGGATTTGCAGAAAGTCTACCTGCACAAAAAAGAACCGAAAAAATTATCAGCCCATTTGCAAATACTCTAAACATACCTCTTTTGTCCTTTGTAGATGTTCCTCAGTGTGCACTGAAGAAACAGTACATATTTCAAATTGAGACGGAGGAATATAAATTCCTCTTGCAAAAAGATAGCGAAAAAAGTCTCCAAAGCGTGCTGTATCACACTTGAGCGCATCTGCTGCACAGGTCACCTTTTTTACTCCGAAAAAGAGCGTAAAGCAAGACCCTACGCGCTGCAGACAAATATTAAGATCATGCTCTAACAGATACTTTTGTATGGGATCTGTCAGACTTTTTGTTTTCTTTTCTAACTCAGCATAAAACGTACCTTTTCCACTTTGTAATAAAGACAGCATCTGAACACCTGCTTCCATAGCAACAGGATTTCCAGAAAGTGTTCCAGCTTGATAGACCGATCCAAGAGGTGCAAGTAGATCCATGATCTCTTTTTTTCCACCAAAACAGGCCGCCGGAAACCCACCACCCACAATTTTTCCAAGGCACGTAAGGTCGGCTGTGATGCCATAAAGTGCTTGAGCTCCACCTATTCCTACCCGAAATCCTGAGACAACTTCATCAAAAAGTAACAACGCACCAAGCTCTGTGCATCTCCTTCTTAAACACTCTAAAAACGATTTATTTGCTGCCACAAGGCCCATATTGGTGGCTATAGGCTCGATAATCACACAAGCGAGATCTTCGCTGATTTGAGGATCAGAGATAAACTGTTCAAAGGCTTCGATATCATTGTAAGGAAGACAAGCCGTCCACTGAAAATACTCTTTCGGAACGCCGCTTGACGTGGATGTACCATTCAAACCAGTCACCCCTGACCCTGCCTGTACTAAAAAGCTGTCAGAATGGCCGTGATAGCCACCTTGAAATTTAATGACAATGCGCCGCTTTGTGGCGCCACGAGCTAAACGTACAGCACTCATGCATGCTTCCGTGCCTGATGAGACAAAGCGCACTTTTTCAATGGAGGGTATGCATTCTGTTACTTTGCGAGCAAGCTTCTCTTCGATAGGCGTGGTACAACCATAACTTGTGCCGAGAGCCACCCTTTTTGTCACAGCCTCTACAATCTTAGGATGAGCATGGCCGCAAATGAGTGCACCCCAAGAAAGGCAATAGTCAATGTAGTGGTTGCCATCGATATCGACAAGAGTATCAGCAAATGCCGATTCTACAACAAGAGGTGTCATCTGTAAGCCTGGAAAGGAGCGCACAGGTGAATTGACTCCTGCAGGAATCACTTGCTTTAAGCAATGATACATTTGTTCACTTTTTAATCTATTTGCCACTTTTGTCATTCACACTCCCCTAATCTTCATATGAATATAATTCATTTAATTTTCAATAAATTTATTGATAGTTAATTTATTTGTCATAAATTTTAGTGCATCACTTATACTGGATTTCCTTATATTTTCTACGGGGATTCATGCAAAAAAAGAGTTTCTTTCTTCTTACTTGGCTGCTATTGGCCATAACAGCATCGCTTCCCAGCTTTGAATATCGCATAGAAATTCAAGGTATCACTGAAAATGAGATTTTACAGGCGATAAAAGAAAGTTCTCAGACAATCCAGCTCAAGACAAAAAAACAGGTCACCACCTTTCAAGCCTTAAGGAAGAGAGCTGATGGTGATTTGAAAAAAATGCAGGATATTCTCCACTATTATGGCTATTTGAGCTCTGAGATCGATTTTACAATTATCCGTGATGATATACCAACGGTTATTTTTAGAGTTTCAAAAGGTCATCTGTATACCATTAAGAAAATTGAGTTTTTGCCAGCATCCTTTGAAAATGAGCCTTTAGATAAGGAACAAGCGAATAAGTTTTTACCACCCTTTGACAGCCTCAATCACGAAGCTCACCATTATATTGGAAAAAATGCACAGACTGAAGATCTGCTTTACGCCGAAGAAGAAGCTCTGACTAGTTTAAAAAAAAAGGGCTATGCTTTTTGCAAAGTGGTAAAAACAAATGCTTATGCTGATGTCTCCAATCACAAAG
>JAHFTM010000105.1 GCA_023269335.1 Chlamydiia bacterium | reverse complement strand
AAGGCGTTGCGTCAAGCGTGGGTCTCGGATGCTGACTTTTCGAAGATCGAAGCGGCAGGGCTCAACAGCGTTCGTCTGCCATTTCTTTGTGACAGTATGGATGAGCCTGATGGTTTGTTTCCACTCTTCGATGCTGCCATAGCAGCTGCAAAAAAGCGCGGCCTGTACGTCATTCTTGATATGCATGGCACCTACGGCAGGCAAAGCACTGCCCAGCATACAGGCTGTGAAAATAGCAACCAGATGTTTAGCAATCCTGAGATGGTGAAAAAGACAATCAGCGTGTGGGAAAAAATTGCTGAGCGTTATAAAGATCCACCAGAAGTCGCAGGCTATGATCTAATGAATGAGCCTATGGGGATTCAAAGCCGTAAAGAGCTGCACCTTGTACATGACTTGATGTATCAGGCTATCCGCAAGATCGACAAGCGGCACCTGATTTTTATCGAAGATGGCTTTAAAGGCATCAAGCACATTCCAGATCCTGCAAAAAAGGGTTGGAAAAATGTTGTATTCAGTACTCACATTTATGCCAAAGGTAAAAAATTAGAAAGTGAATTTCTTGCAGGTCTTGAGAAAAAACTGGTGCAGTTTGGTGAGCTGCAGAAAACTTTGCAAGTGCCAATTTATATCGGTGAATTTAACTTTCAACCCTACGATGAATCTGACAAAATCAAAAAGTTCATCACACAACTGCAGGAAAAAAAGATATCTTGGGCTCACTGGACATACAAATTTGCAGGCCAACGTGGGAGAGTTTCAACCTGGGGCCTTTATTGCCGTCCACACAAGCTAAAACAGATAAATCCATTCACAGATAGTATCCAAGAGATTCTTACAAAAATACAGCAGCTTTTTACGCTGAATTTTGATTTGAATAGTCCGTTAGAAAAACTTTTTCGTGAAACGTAACTGCCGTTCTACTTGGAAATTAAAATCATTTACTATAGATTTTTCGCTTTTCGATAAAAATCGAATGGAAAGGGACTCCTATGGCATCGTATGTTCATGATATGCATGTTGCACTACAAAATAACGTTAGCTTTTCTGTGGTTGAAAATAATGGGCCGACAGTTGAACAGCAGAGCTTCTTCAGTTGGTTATATCATAGAATCAATCCAGCCTTTTATCATGAAAGCGTGGCTATAATTGCTGAAGTGCTGGCAAAGAGCTTACAAGAGGCGCCGCGAGCTTTTTCGGTCAAAGCGGCACTAGCCGATGAGAAGGTAGCCTGTGCTCGTCTTTTTTTAAAGCAGGAAAAGCACAGAAATGATCCGCGCATCGACGAGCTTCAAAAAGAGCTTTTGGCTTTTAAGCTTGGCTTAGATGCCAGATGCTTGGATCTACCAGTGAATAATGGATTTTCCAGATTTGCTGTAAATCCACCCTTAGAAAGATATTTATTTGAATATGATCATAGCCTCAAAGTAAATTACATGACTGGTGAGATTCAAATTTTGGCAAATGGTTGCTATACACCATGGTCGCAAGCAATAAATAGCATCGCCCAAGCATCTGTTGCTAAACCGTATCAGGGCTGGCTTTATGGACCAGAAGGTCTGCAGAATGAAAATATGTATGCCTGGAAAGAGCTGAAGCCCTATAGAAAAGGAAATCCTGCTGCTTGGAATCATCAATATATTTTCGAGTTTTGTGCTTGCTGCTCTGACAATCCAAATAAAACTGGTGACCATTCTTGGATTCGGTTGAAAACAGCGGAAGGTGATATTTATAGCGTAGGCTTGTATAGGCCTGGTAAACAAGGTTTGAAAGACAATTACAACTTTCCGCTACGTATCAAAAAAGGCTATTTGATGCAGCCGGATGTCAGTGAATTTTGGCCTATGGATCACTTCAAAATCCCTATCGCCATTACTAAAGATGAATTTTTACAGATGAAACGACAAATCGAAGAAGATAAAAGACGTGATGCAGAAACGTTCCAGCTTTTTCATGGTAACTGTACACTGTATGCTGCGAAAATTGCAAAGATAGCTCACATCAGATTGCCGACAGCAAAAGCTGTCTGGCGTTTCATCTTTCCAAAAGCTGTGCAACAAGGTATAGATGCCCTGTCCTGGTATGTGCCGGAAAGTATACAGAAGGTTGTGAATGCTGTTGTCGGAATCTTTTTTAATTTTTTACAACTCTTGCTTGGCGCCAGCCTTGTTGATCATGAAGTTTGCCTTACCAATACCACTGTGCAACCACACATCGCAAATATTTGGGATCTTTTTAATCCTGCAAAGTCAAATCTCAACCACCCCAACACTCTTGGTAAAGATACTCGTGATTATATCTTCAACTGGCGTAATCAAGAAACAAAGCGTTTAGAAGGACTGAAGGCTACCGCGGATGAAATTCAACGTGTACGATTTGATATACCGCCTGAATGTCGTTGTTAAAAAAAGAAAAAATATGGCACGAACAATTGTAACAATTGTATTTTTTTCAGCGCTTAGTATGTGCAGTACCATTTTGGCGGGCTGTCCTTTTTGCGATCCTGCTGTCATTGAAAATCAAATAGTATACGAAGATGCTTTTTTTAGAGTGCTTGTAGACCATGCGCCGCGGATTGCTGGCCATCTTCTTGCAGTACCCAAGAGGCATGTAGTCATGGCGCAAGAGATGACCCAAGAGGAATGGAGCGATCTACACAATATAGTACCGCGAATAGTTCAGGTATTTCAACAGGCCTACAATACCGATCAGTACATTATGTTAGAAAAAAATGGACCTTTTGCAGGTCAATCTGTCTTGCATGTACATTTTCATCTGCTTCCAACACCGTCACACAGTTCCCTGCCGGGAATTTTTTTAAAGATCTTTGACCCGCTGCCAAAAAAGCTAAGGAAAGAGGAGACGCAAGAAGTAGTCTTGCGCCTGCGTCCCTATTTTGAAAAAACTAATTAAGGCTTCATGAGCGTGTAAAAGGCCTGCGCTGTATCATTAGCTATCGTGGACTGCCTGTTGCCAGAAAAATCAATAACCGGGATAGCGAAATTGTCTTTTCCATTGTGCGGTTCAATGAGCAGTTGTGTGGCAAGCGAAGTGATATCAACCGGTGTGTTATTAGTTCTTTTCAGAACATAAACCATAATGGTGTAAGTGCCTTGTTTTGCATTGTGAATTTTGAATGTACGCGGCTTGTCTGGCGGTGTGACCATATCGATGTGATGGCCTTTATATTTTTTGCCATTGGGTCCTATAATAATAAGTTGCCATTTACCAGTTCCTCCACTTACTGCCGGTCGTGGGGTGTAATAGACGGTCAGCGTTGTTTTATCGCTATCTTTAGCAATGAATTTTTTGTCAGAAATTTTTGCAGTAAGAGTGGCTGGAGAGAGTGCACAAATACAAATTCCAAGAAAAACAAAAAACGATGCAAGTTTCATTTTTTTCATTACGACCTCTTTTTTTCATAAATGTTCACAAGTTTTGCCAAAGCCTCAGGACATATCCTGAAGTTGCTTTTTCTAGAGGCAAAGTACAGAAAAGATTGATAATTGTAAATTTATTTTCTGATGTAGTCTTATCTCCATGATTTTTTGAGATGCTACAAATAGCGATACAATTTTGTAAAAATAATTAATTTAGTCGCTGGAAAATATATTTTGAACTATAACCGTAGATTTTTAGTAAAAAACTCAAATTTTATGAGAGGGATTATGAGCCTAGAAGGCAAAATTCCAGAGCCAGTTACAAATGCTAGCTTAGTCGAATTAAGGGCAGGTATTGATTCGGACTTTGTAGGGCGAGCATACGCTGCGTCCTTGTATAGCAATGCTAGTCCTACACCAACACCACCTTCTTGCTGGACTCGATTTACCAACTATATTTGTTGTCGAAAAACAGCTCAGCAGGCTCAGAAAGTAGCCGGGGTAGCTTATCAATTTGCTGCAGTTCCTCAAGATTCCGCAGAGCCCTGTTTAAATAAATTTTTGAAAGTTATAACTTGGCCATTTAAGCAGGCTTCAGGGTGGGGGACGATCGCTTCTGGAATAAGCTTAGGGGTTTCCGCCACAGTTTTTCAAGTGTATCCAGTAGCTGCTCTTGTCAGTGGCCTTGCGGTGGGGTTCTTTGGTCAGACGTTGTTTTCAAAAGGCAGTGATGAGCTGCAGTCTGAACATAAAAAAGTCACAACTGTTATCAGACGTTTCCAGCAACATACTTCGCTTGCTGCAATGATGACAGCAGGTTATTTTGGCAAAGAGATCTGGGCACGAAATTTCAATTGTGTGCTTGCAGGCATGCTTGTTCGCCTAAAAATAGAGCAGGCTGATGATTTGAAAAATTTTCCTTTACTCCAGATTGGATCAGAGCCTGTAGCGGTATCATTAACTCCATCGAATGGGGTAAAAGTGAATCAGGAGAGCTGTTGTACTAAGTCAGTAGCAGTTTTCAAAAAAATAGTGCCGCTCCTTGTAGGGGTAGCAAGTGCTACTCTTTTTATTGGTGGTTTAACGAGTATGTATAGCTACAACCTGGCAAATGCAAGTAGAGCGTTATCTTTTTCAATTGCTTTTGCTGAATATGGATTAAAAGGATTGTGTGCTCTTTTAGGCTATGCAGTTGAGCGAAAACTAGAAGCTAATAAAGGGAATCCTTGTTGTGCAACGATCCAGTCTCTCCTTTCAAAAATTGAAGGAGTAAGCATTGGATTTTGTCTGTATGCCCATCAGGTGTTGCCAACAAATGTTCAAGCTTTTGGTTTCGTCGCCCCCATAGGCTATTTCATGGGACAGAACATGTCAAGAATGATGCGGATTGATGCACTCGAAGATAAATTGAGTGCTAAGCGTACAGCGCTTTTAGAAAATGATGGAAATGGTGACGTTGAAAAAGCTTCAGTAGGTACTTCTCAGAGAGTTCTACCAAGGCCGGGTTGTGATGGCAGGTCATTTTTCACCCATGCGTTAGCGACATCTGCGTTTATTGGATCAGGGATTTATTTCCTACTCAAAGGCACTCCCGACACAGTAGGGCTTGAGGTGTTTTTTCTTGTGACTCCAGCTTTTTACTACATCTCGCGTTTTGTCTTTTCTAAACACAAATGCCAAGGCTCATCATGGAGAAAAACAGGCCATTTTCTTTTTCATAGGTCACCACTGATTATGTCAGAGCAGCTCAACTGGGCATTGAGCAATGCGCGAGCCGGTGCTATAGCTCATACAGTGACCAATGCAAGAATCTTCTTTGTTTTTCAAGCATTGCTCTTTGGCGCTTTTGTTGAAGCACCACTTTTTGCAATTGATGAAGAAGAGGATATCGCAGAAATAGAGGAGCGATCTGTCGTGCAGATAAGTGAGCGCAGGTTACTTTTAAAAAAGGTGCGTGGTGAGATCACACGAAATTTTGCTCGTATGGATCTGATGGCCATCATCGTATTTAGTATCTTTAAGCCAAAAGTTCAGTAGATTTAGTTAAGTTGATGCTAGTATTTAAAATCAAAAATTGTTCGAGTTAATTTTGATTTGGACTGCTAGAGTAAATACTTTTATTATTTTATAAACTTTTTTATTTACGGTAAGTGGTTTTGTCGCCATAATAGATGGAAAATTTGGTGGTAGTAAAGTGGTAGAACAGGATTCTCTTGCCGTAGTGAAGGCTACGAACTGTAGTGAAAAATGGTATAAAGACGGCGTACAATTTGGCTGTACACAGTGCGGCAAGTGTTGCACAGGCAGGCCAGGTTATACCTGGGTGACCTTAGATGAAATCCAGACTATTGCCAAACAGCTCAACTTGCCAATCAATGATTTTGTTCAACGCTATTTGCGAAAAGTATAGGGAAACTGGTCACTTCTTGAAACGACTGAAAACTTTGACTGTATCTTTTTAAAAGATAAGAAATGCTCCATTTATGCTGTTCGCCCAAGTCAGTGTAAAACATTTCCTTTTTGGCAGAAAAATTTGGCATCTAAAGAGGCGTGGGAGCAGGCTTCGCAATTCTGCGAGGGCATCAATCAAGAGGCTCCAAACATCCCTTTAGATGAGATCGAGCGCGCCTTAGAAATTGAGCATTGAAGAAAGATCTGGCATGCCAGCGAAAACTTGCGGGTCAGACTGCTCTTTCAACTTTTCGCAGGCATCTTTGTAAGCTGCCTTTATCAGTGCCTGTAAGCCATCGACATCTTCTGGATGCACGCACTCTGGCTTGATGCGAATCTGTTTCATCTCATTTGAGCCGTTGAGGGTGATCTCAACCAAGCCCGCACCACTTGTTCCTGTCACTTCAAGCTGTTCTAGCTTTTGTGAAAGTTCTTCTTGCATATGGCTGAATTGCGCCTGCATCATTTTTGCTTGTTTTTTCTTTTTGAGAAATCCAGATCCCATGAGTTACCTTTTTGCCTTTTTACGTTCTATCTGTTTTTTTGTACACTCGCTTCAAGTTCTACGCATGCGAGCTGTATCAGTGTATCATAGCGGCTTTTTTTGTGTAAGTCGCTTTGAGGAGACGTTGGACCCGCTGTCTCAGCTACAATTTCAGGTGTAACTACTGTTTGCTGAATTACTAACGGTTTTTTTTCAACTTTTACTTTTTTTTCAAGTGAGGGGAGTATCTCTAAGCGCGGATCTTGAGGGCTATTTTCTTGCTGAGAATGTTTAG
>JAHFTM010000104.1 GCA_023269335.1 Chlamydiia bacterium | reverse complement strand
CCACAGCCGCCACAGTCTTTATGGTAGAGCCTGTGCAGATTGCATGGTCCCCTTTTAGCAATAAGTTTTGGCTGTGCTATAGCAACGTAGACCTGATCATTTTCCATGGCGATAAATTCTCCGCGCACAAGCTTTTTATTTGCCGTATAAACAAAAATGCCATCTTTGCGAATGAGAATCTGATTGGTAGCCGGAAAGATTTTCGCAAATTTTCCTTTTTTACAGATCTTGTGCGCATGATCGTGCTGCCCACAAGGCTCTTTAGCTTGAACTGATGAAGCACAAAAAGCTAACAAAACAGTAATGACTAATGATAAAATTCTCATAAGCTACTCCCCCACTATTTGAGTAAATGTAAACTTTGTTAAGCGTTGAGACACCTAACGCAAGCACTATAGGGAACGTGAAAGTAGGAAGTCAATTTGAATTTATTTCATTGATTAGGCATTCCATTGCGTCCTGACATTAATACTTCAAGCTCGGATGAGATTCTTTCTCTCTCACCATAATCTTTTCTCATTTCTTCCAATGTATATTCAACTTGCCTACTCTCGTTATTAAGAGGCTTTCCAAGATATTTTTTACACTTCTCAATGCTTGCTGTTAATTCATCTTGTTTGGCGCGGATTTCTTTGTCCAAATCATCATTTTTTGTACTCATATTTTCCTCTCTGTTAAGTTTTTAAGTACATCTGATCAATTTTCGAGACAAATTGGCTTTTCTGCATGAATCTGTTCAAGTATCACCTCTAAGAGGTTTCTCTCAAGAAACAATTGAGCAATCTTCTCTCGGTCCTTTCGATATTTTTTGATAATATTTTCATCTTCATCATTGCCTAAATTCATAAAAAGTACCGGTCTAAAGAGGAAAATGTGTCTGTTTTTCGAATACTCTAGGCCATCGTCAGTTCTTGCAGATAGGTTAGCCCACAGAAAATCGTATTCCTGTTTTAGTGTGTCAAAGCCCCATGGAGTAGTCTCCTCTTTGAATGGTGGAGAAGGGTGCATAGCGCGCATAAGCTCTTCCCTTCGTTCATATTCACAAGAGGCTTCTTTGCTAAACCCTAATAAGATACCTAACAGATCCTCTCGCTTGTTGAGTAGGAGAAGAATCTCTTGATTACTGTTCTTTAAGTCTTCAAATAATTGTGCAGGTGTACATTCTCGTTCCAGATAGGTCTGAAAGAACTCAAGATGTTGTGAGACTACTTGCAAGAATTTTTCTCTATGAACTAATGTTATACTTTTCAAGTGAATATATCGTGAATTTGTTCCAACTACCCAGATAAAATTCTTGGATTGAAAATGTGATTTATGTTTTTCCCAGGCTTCAAATTCTCTTCTCCTCATGTGTTCAAAAGGTAAGACACGAATACTTCCAGGAGGTAAGCGCTGAAAGTAACCAGTTGTCGCAGCTGCTTTTGAACCAAAAAGGGCAAAACCAAATTGATCTTGCCTAAGTACTCTACACCAGAAAGTTTCTAAATTTTTCTGATCTTCAAGAGATATTTGGTCAAGAATCTTTTGAACCGTGTTATTACAACGTGTTCTTTCCTGACACCCGACCGTAAGTGCAAGAAACAACAAGGAAAGGCAAAGAAAGATTTTCTGAATTTTATAATACCTCATCTCACAACACGGCTCTTACAGGTTTTTTATCTCTTTTTCTTTTTGCGCTGATTATCCTCGATTTTGTTTTGTCTTTCAGCCGCCCGCTCTTTTCTGGCAATTCGTGCTCTTTCATGAGCTTCTCGATTTCTTTCTTCAATGCAAAAAGGGCATCCTGCTTCGCCAATTGGTAAGCTATCCATCCAATGATTGTACCAGTGACCGTTCCCGCAAGGCACCAACTCCTTCTCTTGTAAAAATTGTACATCTTTTGCAAGGACGAACACTCCATCATCGTCAGTAAAAATAGCTGAAGTCAAAATGATTCCATCGTCTGCCTGAATAGCTATCATGCCATCGCATAGTTTAAGAGCTTCAGCTGAAATGTAGATTTTTTCTTCATTCTTTGAATCATGACTTACCGCTGCTACTTGTGAAAATGACAGAAGAGCGTAAATAAAACTTGCCCTACAGACGTTAAAGAGTCTCATAAAATCACCTTTGGTTTGATGATGAATTGCTGTTACAATCTTAAATTTTAGATTCTGTGCAGGCCACCATATAGACTGCGGGTTGTTTTTTTCAATTGTAATCGCAAATTTGGGTTGATGCAGTCCAAAGGATGAGTCAAGCGCACTTTCATTAGCGGACCAACCGACTTCTGCTGTTTTAAAAGACCTGGCAACGAGAACTCAAAAGAACCACAAGAGCCAAACTTAAAACCTACTACACAACATCTTATCAGTGCAATTAGATCACATCTTGCTGAAGTTTCAATGGTGACTCAGAAGAGCCTCCTGCAGCAAATAATGGTGTGCATGGTCAAGGTCCTCAAGTACGTTTTAATTAGGATGTCAATTGTTAAGCACTCAAGTTATGTAGGCACAGCTCCTGATAGAGTTGGCTTCCTCTAAGCCATGACTTTAATGCTGCGATTTCACTAGTGATTTTTATCACTTTTCCATACTGCTTTTGCAAGTCTTCTAAAGACTCAGCTTGCTTACACCTGTACTCTTTACGATGTTCTACAAGTTCAATATATTTGGCACGGATCATCTTGATCAAGACGCTCTGTTTTATGCTCATATTTTCCTAACTGTTAAAATGTTAAATACAATTTCACTGTAACACAAATAGACGCTTTGAACGAAATACTATTAACATCTCTTTTTGTGAATATTAAATGAAGGATTCTGAGATTCCCACGCTTGCCCACCTCGCCTCAAAGCAAGGCTGTGAGCAAAACAGCCGTTACGCTAGTAACAGTACAGCTGAGAATGCAATGCAATATATGCGCCAGAATATCCAAAAAACATAGCTCCATTTATGAGTTGATATTGTTTACGTCGGAGTCAAAACTTGTAAATGTTAGTGCTCAAAAAGAGGAAAAGATGAGGATGACCTGAAACACGTGAGCGTCACATATGTCACAAAGATATGGGTGCTTAGATGTGGCGTGTATTCTTCTCGTAAGTCACAGCCATTACACGTGCCACAACAAAAAAGAAGATAGGGGAATGAATGGATGAAATATGCGTGAGTAGTACGAACCGAATTTGTGCTGATTTGTGCTGGTCGAGTGCGTAAAAATTGCGTAAAAGAGGGTTTATGAGGACAATACGCAAAAGGCTTTATAATCCTAAAGCATTGAGAATAAATGATGCTCGGAAAAGGACTCGAACCTTCACGGGATTGCTCCCAAGGGATTTTAAGTCCCTAGTGTCTACCATTCCACCATCCGAGCAAAGACTAAGAATTGTAAAGCGTCATACTATAGCAACACTCTTCACTTGTCCTCAAGGGCTTTTTTCATTTCGAATTGTTTTTTTTAACTTCCTCCCCATTTGACTTGCTATCCCGCAACAAACTGTCTACACTGATTGCAAATATTTTCACAGAAAACCTCATGCTCGATGACCTCTTACAAACTACCTCCTCTTTTTTTGAAAAAATCGATGCCATTATCTTCGATTGCAACGGTATCTTGGTCGATAGCGAATACATCAATCTCCTTGCCTGGCAAACCGCTTTAAAAAGTAAAAATATTGAACTTTCTTGCGAAGACTACATGCCACTTATAGGCTACAGCTCAAAAATGATTTTTCAAAAAATACAAGAGCTGAAAAAAAAAGAGATACCTCCTGATGTCATCGAAGTAAGACGTGCCGTCTATCGCGCACTGCAAAGCGCTATGGTCGCACCAATCAAAGAAATGGTCGCCTTCGTCAAAAAGCTTACACTGCTGAAAGAAAAGGTAAAGCTCGGCGTAGCATCCTCTGCCCCAAAAAATGAACTCCTCTTCAACTTACAAAAAATTGGACTGGAAAAAAGCTTCGATGTCATCGTTTCTGGAGCTGACGATTTAGATAGTTATAGCGATAAGGAAGGAACAAATAAACCCAAGCCCTACATCTATGTAGAAGCTGCAAAAAAACTCTCAGTTGCGCCAAGCCGCTGCCTCGTCTTTGAAGATACCTGGGCAGGTATCGAAGCTGCAACTTCTGCCGGAATGATTGCCATTGCCATCCCCAACCACTACACAAAAAATCATGACTTTTCTAAAGCTGTAAAAGTCATGCCTCTTGTGTAAAAAAAATATTCCTTATACCCCCCTCAAACATAGTCAAAAGAAGAAAGCAGCAAACATAAATTTTTAATTTAAGGTCAAAAAATTTAACCTATGCAAACGAAAAAATAAAATATACTGACAAAAATCTTCATAAATGATGACAATGTAAGCATCGAAATCCTCAGATATTGAGAGATATGAAGCTGTATGGTTTTTTAGGATTATACCTACTATGCTTTCTACCCTGCTCCGCCTGCCATGGACAAAACCTTGGACAGAGCAGCGACGGGCAGCGCACGGCTGTGCTTACCCCAAATCAAAATTATCCCCCCACTTTTTCCTCTCCCTCACTTGGCTACCTATCAACCGAAAAAAGCCACCCCCTCACCCATGATCTAAGCCAAGTCATGCATAATGACTTGAAGCAAGGTTTGAAGCTTCTTCACGAAGTTGACAAACAAGTTCTTTCTGGATTTGAATTTTTTACAACACACTATCTACCCTACCTCTCAGCACTCGTAGATAAACAATTTCAGGCTCATGGACGCTGCTTTCTTATAGGCTCGGGATCCAGCGGTAGAATTGCAGTCGACATTGCTGCAAAATGCGCAAATGACAAGGTTATCGGAATAATCGCTGGCGGTGACTCAGCCTTCATCAGAGCAAAAGAGGGCTTTGAAGACTCAGAAGAAGATGGCCGAAATCTCATTACAGCTCATGAAATCTCTGCCCACGATCTTCTTATTTTAGTTTCTGCAAGCGGTAGCGCAAGCTTCAACGTTGGCGCTGCAATCGCTGCAAAAGAAAAAGGCGCTACCGTCTGCTACTTTTACAATAGCAAAGAGGTGCCCCAAAAAACAGAGCGGCTCTTTACAGACTATGGCGTGATTCCAATTCTCGTAGACATAGGTCCACAAGCCATCACCGGCTCCACCCGTCTTCAGGCAGCAAGCTTAGCTGAGCTCTGCCTTGCCTGCTTATTGACTCAAGAAAACCCTGACTTCCTTTTGCAGGCACTCATTGCTGCCAATCGCCTCATTGAGGAACAGTTTCCAGCCATTGCCTCGATCATCCAGCTGGAACAAGAAGTCTTTTCTCATCCCCAAGCCAACTTCCGAAAACTCCACGATGAGACAAGCCAGGGCTACGTGACCTTTCTAGCTCACAAAAATGCTCTGCGCGAAGTAGTAATGGATACTGTAGAAATCCCGCCTACTTTCTCTACAAATCCGCCCCGAGGGAGAAATGATTGGGGTAAAAAAAGAGCTGAGTTTCAAGCCTTTCTTACCTCTGATGGAAATAACTTCTCATGGACTTGTCCCTGGACGACATTACTTGGAAGAGCTGTTCATCCTGACGATCAGCAAGAGGTAGCTCAGTTTAACATCTCAGAAGCAGGTCTTGAAACAGATATACCTTTTAGACCAGTTGGTGAAGGAAACTTAGTAATCGGAGTAACCAAAAACAGTCTCAGAACTATTTTATGCCCCATTAGCCACTATAAAGGTGGTGGCGCAAAAACAGCGCTGATAGCCTTCACAGATCATCAAAATAGCTTTAAAATGGATCCATGGTGTGATGCTATACTTATAGTAGATGGTCTTCAGAAAGATAAATCTGGAATCGTTGAGACAATTGTCTTAAAACAGCTCCTCAACATGATCTCCAATGGCTCGATGATCATGATGAATAAGGTGTTTGGCAATCAGATGGTCGATGTCAAACCTTCGAACAAAAAACTCATCGACCGCTCCACGCGCTTGGTGCAAGATGTGTTTACAAGTTATCAAATCAGTTTTCCACTGAGTTCTGAAGAACTCTATTCAAAAATCATCTCCATCTCCAAGAAAAAAAATGAGTATGATTTACAAAACACATATACCCCATCAGTCGTAAAAATTGCTGTAACCATGATCTATAAAAATTTAAATTTTGAAGATGCTATAGAATTTCTAAATACAAATCAGGAACAACTTGAAAAGGTGTTTACTTTATGAGATTGATGCTCATTTTTGTGCTCTCTTTGTGTACAGCTCTCCACACATCACTTTTCTGCCAATCAAACTCTGTAGTGTGTATTGATGGTGGCGGCTCGAAAACTCTTTTACAAGTCATTGACAACCAGGGTAAGGTGCTCTCTTTAAACTGGGATGGCATCACTACTGAAAAAATTGAAGCTGCCGGCTCCAATGTCAATGATATTGGCAAAGATGGTGTCAGAACAACTCTCCAAAGTCTTTTCAACGACGTACAAATCAACAATCAGAACCTAAGCCTCATCTTGCCTGACTGTAAAGTAATCGCCTGTTTTGCTGGCATTGGTGCTCCGCAAAGTAGAGCGATTGTCACCTCCTTGCTTGAAGAACATGGCATCAGAAAAGAAAACTTAACTCTACTGACAGATGCTGAAGCTTCTCTTGAACTCATTACAGATACTGGTGCCATCTTGATCGCTGGGACAGGCTCTGTATGCATGGGGAAAAAAGATCAAACAACGTTTCGCGTTGGCGGCTTAGGAAAAATCATCGGCGATGAAGGCAGTGGCTATCGCATTGGCCTTCAAGCCATCAAAGCAGGCCTAGAAGAAGAGTATGGTTGGGGCAAGCC
>JAHFTM010000103.1 GCA_023269335.1 Chlamydiia bacterium | reverse complement strand
CGTGAATTGAGGAGTCGCCGTAAAGAGAGTGTTCAAGCTCGGCTGTTCGTGCTTTCAAAATAGCGAGTTGGCGTGGAGCCAGATCTTTCAGCTGATTGAAATTTTGCATCAATGAGTAAAAACGCTCTTCAAGGAATTTTTGGTTTTCATGCTGCTTGTTAAGACGTTCGGTTACTTTTTTTACGAGGAGCTCTTTTGAGATGTGCCCTGATTCAATGAGATCGGCAATTTGATTCTGAATGAAGCTATTTATTTTTTCATTTTCGAAAAACCTGGGATGGGCGATGAGGGTATCGAGCCAAAATTCAAGATCACTAATTAAATTGTCATGACTGTTTGCTGTGTCTCTGAAGATGGAAAGAGTGGCAAAAATTTGCTTTGGTCGAGCAAGAAAGAATTTCTTTTGTAGTTCTGAGAGCTCTTGATCTCCTTGGTCTTCTAATTCTTTAAGCTGCATGCAGAGGATGATTTTCTGTTTGATGAGATCATTTTGGGGCTGCTTTTTATTGAGCTCTTTTAAGATATCGAGTGCCTCTTTGTATTTTTCTTGCAAGGCAAGGCATTCAGCTTTGAGCTCGTCTAGCTTATCAAGATCGGCTTGATTCTGCAGTGCGTGCTCTCGGCTCACTTCTTTTTCAGGCGGCGATGTGAGCTTAAGTTTGATTTCACTAATTTCCCTTTCAGCTTCTTGGTAGTGCTTGTTTCCCAGTAAAGCTTCTATGAATTGAAAATGAAGGGCTAGGTTCTGAGGATATTTTTTTATAAGTTCCTGAAGAATTTTTGCTGCCTCAGCATAAGCTTTTTCTTGAATAAGCCACTTTGCCATGCACTCGATGGGCTTACTATTTTCTGGCTCAAGCAAATGAAGCGCATCATAAAGCCCTACAACGTCAAAACTCTCCTCACAGCTTTTGGCAACTTGCTTAGAGAGGTAGAGAAGCTCTTTTTGTACAAGTTGCTGAATGCGTTTTTTAAGCTCTATAACTATTTTTCTTACTGTTGAATATGTGGCACTCGCATCATCTATTCCCAGGATGCAGAGGTCATGTTTTGCAAGCCAAAGACGCCATTTAGGGAGGAAACAGTAAAACGGGAATTCATCAACCATTTTTTCACAGTCAGTTTGGAGCTCTTCACAGGTCTGGCGTAAAAGAGTGGTACTTCCTTGGAGCTGCTTTAGGAAAGTGATTTTTTGTGCTATAATTATATCTTTTCGTTGAAAGTCTGAAAGTGCTTCAAAAACCTGTCTGTGGAGCGCTGTTATAGCCACAAGCGTGGGCTTTTCTTTGGGGGAGTGGTGGACAGCGGGGCTGTTTAAAGAAGAACCAGATCGTAGTGCGACTAAGCCAAAAGACATAATTATTACTCCTTACAAGCCCTAATTTTTTGCTTAAATTCATAGGTGTACTGTATTAAGAACGAATAAAGTAACTTCGAGGAAAAATGATTCATATTCAAGCAGGCCGTATATTTTGTGCATGTATCGTGCTTCTTTTTTCTGTGCCGCTTTGCAATGCCGATGAAGGCAAAACACAAATACAGCTTACAGTTCAAGGTGTGCATAAAATTATGGATACGATCTTTCAAGAGCATGTCAGCCAAAAGACAATGACAGCTGAGGTTATGCATCGTGCAGTGCAACTTTTTTGTAACCAATTTGACTCTCATAGATGTTATTTATTAGCAGAAGAAGCACATCCTGTTATGAATCTTTCCAAAGCAAAACTGTACATGCTTGTTCAAGAATATGAAAACAATAACTTTCGATTTTTTAGCGAGCTGATCAAACTCTTTCAAAAAGCAATTAGAAGGGCGCGGTCTCTGCGGGAAAAATTAGAATATAAGAGTTTCCAAGATGTCGCAAATAAGCTGAGCGCGCTGAAAGAAAATCCTCATGATTCGAGCTTTGATTTTAGTCTTGAGGCCCCCTTTGCAAAAACTTCTGAAGAGCTACAGTTACGAATAAGGGCAGAGGTGACCGAGCTTTTAAAAGCGAAAGAAAACCAAGGGATAGCGTTTGATGCTGCAAAAGAAGATGTAGAAGATACTTTAAGAAATTTTGAAAACAGCTATCTTTATGAAAGTAAAGATGGTAAGCAGATTTCAGCTTCACAGCAAGAAGATCTTTTTACATTTCATATCCTAGATGCCTTTACAGCTAGTCTGGATGCTCATTCTGCATTTTTAAGTCCACTGGAAGCGCAGAACTTAAAGATGAATCTACAAAAAGATTTTATCGGGATTGGAGTTGAAATTCAAGAACAAGGCAAAAGTTTTATTATTTCGAAAATGATAGACAATAGCCCGGCTAGAAAAAGCGGTAAAATCAAAGTCGGCGATGAAATTATTGCTGTGAATGGCCAAAAAGTTGCCAATTGGAACTTAGATGAGTTGATGCAGCAGTTACAGGGAGTAGTGGGGAGTGATGTACGTCTTGAACTACGAAGTGATTCAGGTGTGAGTATTCAGGTTGTTTTGCCGAGAGCTAAAGTAGTTATCAGTCAAGGTCGTGTGGACTCAAGTTATGAAAAAGTTCCTGGCGGTATTATTGCTGAGATAGCCCTGCATTCGTTTTATGAGGCTGCGGAAGGTATTTCAAGTGTGGAAGATTTGCAAAACGTTCTTGAATCACTTTCTAAAAAAGGCAAAATCAAAGGTCTTCTGCTAGATTTACGAGATAATCTTGGTGGTTATTTGATGCAGGCAGTAAAGGTGGCTGGGCTATTCATTAAAAGTGGAGTGATTGCTGTTTCTAAAACGCAAGATGGTCACTTGCATTATTTTCGCGATCTTGATCCTTTAGTTAGCTATTCAGGACCTATGGTGATCCTTGCTTCAAAACAGACAGCATCAGCAGCAGAGATTGTCACAGAGGCTTTGAAAGACTATGGAATTGCCATTATTGTTGGCGATGAACGTACTTATGGCAAAGGATCTATTCAAATGCAGACGGCAACAGAAAATGAGACAATACCTTCATTTAAAGTAACGATAGGGCGCTACTATACAGTTTCTGGCCATTCCATACAGTTGGAAGGAGTGACTGCAGATGTACTTGTACCGGGGATTTACTATCACAGGAAAGTTGGTGAGCAGTATCTTGAAAATCCTTTGTCGCAAGATTCCATACAGCCCTCTTTTAATGACACGCTGCCTGATTTGGATGAAACAATAAGAGCAACTTATCAGAGCTACTATCTTCCCTATTTGCAAGAGCCGATCACCAAATATCGAAAATGGATTCCACAGTTAAAAATGAAGTCTGCCGAGCGGCTCGCTAAAAATGAAGAATACCAGCACTTTCTTCAAGGGCTGCCACTTACAGAGATAAAAAGAGTTGATGGCAATAAGGCTGTTGAAACGCTGACTGGAAAAGAGGTAGACAAGGTAATTTTGGAGATGCAGCGGCAAGAGGCAATCAATGTGTTAAAAGATCTCATGCAGCTCTCTCAAAACAACTAGTAGTTCAAATTCAAATTAACCGCAAAAAATTTTGATTTGGACTACTAGCAGTCCATTTCTGAAACCACAAACTCAATGAATGGGAGTATGTTCGCATCAACGCTTGCAGACTCTAATGCTACAAAGTAACGATCACGATGTTCAACCTGAATAATTGTCCAGGGATAGCCACCCGAGGCTAGCATGGCATTCATCAGAAAACGTCCAGTACGACCATTTCCATCCATGTAGGGATGAATAGAGACAAAGAGACAATGACCTAACACTGCGCGAACTCCTGGGTGGTCTTCCTCCTGTAAACATTGAAAAAATGCTTCCATACTATCTAAAAGATATTCTTTGGCAGGCGGTGTATGGCGCGAGTTGCGAATGTATACTTGATGTCGACGATATCCGAAATTGCATGGACACGTGATAGAGCCTCTGAAACAGTACTTCTCATAAGAGATGTGGTTACTCACTTTTTGGGGTTCTGTACATGAAGAGCAGCAATTTCCGCTAAAAAAATGACATGCTTCAAACAGGCTTTTAAATGAGAAAAAAGAAAAAACAAGATGGGCAGGATCTGCAGGATAGGACGGATTTATTCGGCTTTTACTGAAAACCATAATAAATTATACCTTGAATATCATATCTATCATGCTTATCCGGCTTTATTCTATGAACCAGCTGGAACTGCTGCAGGAAGAGTCTCAGTTGTCTAAAAATTAATGTTTTAAGAGCTATTTCAGCAAGAAAGCGGTTTAAATGATTTTAACTTTGACATAAATGTCTGTTATTTACAAAATCTTAATATTAAATAATTATAATTAGGTACTTTGAAGTAGTTTTAACTTAAAAATAATGATAGTGAGGTTTTTATGTCAGCTTTATCAAGTGGAATTGGATCAGTTGCAAGCAGGAATGTAGATACATTCAGCTCGATGCAAAATGCAGCGCAAACCGAGGTAAGTAAGGCTGAAGCTATGCATGCCGTAAAAGACGTACCTTACGCGTTATGGTTAAAATTACTAGATAAAAAAGTGCCTTGGAAGATGGCTATTGATGCTGCAGGTAAAGTTGCAACACGTGTAAAAGAGCTGTTTTGGCGTGTAAATTTTGAATGTAACTGGGAAAATAGTAATCCAGCCACTGTTGCGAATGCCGGATTGTATCATGAAGAGCTTGGCAAGCTTCTTGCAGAACTTCGTAGTGAGAATACTCAGTTACAACAAGCTCATGGAAAAATAAGAGAACTTCAAGTGCCGCTGCAAGCCGAAATTAGCACAGTGTATGGAGAGCTCATTGTAAGTAATGATGTAGTCTACGCAGTGAGCAAAGACTTTAAAGAAAAAAAAGATGCCTGGAAGAGTGCTTGTGAGATTACTGAGATCTATAGAGGTACTTTTCAGATGAGTTTGCGGTATGCAATTGATAACTGCGTAAAAAGACAAAATGCTTTGAGGCCATTGCTAGCGCAGGCTGCTGCTGCTACAAAGGCTGCGACGGTATCCTCTTCCTCGTCATCATCATCGTCATCATCGTCGTCATCGTCGTCAGCGTCGTCAGCGTCGTCAGCGTCGTCAGCGTCGTCAGCGTCGTCAGCGTCGTCAGCGTCGTCAGCGTCGTCAGCGTCATCGTCTAAAAAACGAGTGTTAGATCAGCCTCAGCCACAAGTTGACACAGCTACACCAGCAGAAGAAGAGAATGGACTGAGACCAAATAAAAGAGCGCGAACTTGCACAAAATATCCTGCAGAAGTAGCCTTAGATCAAGTGATTGCTGCAGCATTGCCTAGAGAATTTGTTTCACAACTGAGAGAGATTGTGACAGCGTATGCATTTGATCCGGCTCCAGAACAGCATCGCTTGAAAATGATTGAACAGTGTAAAGCAGAGCTTGCCTCTATTCAACAAAACATGGAAGTCAATAAGTGGGAAGACTGTAATGGAATCATATCAGACCTTTCTAAACAGGAAGCAGCCAAGAAAGCTGAGATTTATGATTTGGAACACCCTGAAGAGGCGGCAGCAAAACGTGCGCAAGAAGAAAGAGTCAGACTTGCCAATACCACCAAGTACTATAGAGCTTCATCAGTCGAGAGAAGACTTTTGCTTGTAGGTGGTGGAGAATCTATTGACGTTGTGTGGAATTTTTATCGCTTAGCTTCTGGTGAAGAGGGTATGGATATGCGCCAACTGCCCGCAAACGTCGCTGCCAGGCTACGAAATCTAGATAGACTTGTAGTCGAGAAGCAAGAGGTGGAGGGGCAGCAGGAAGAAACTGTCGAAAAACAAAAAAAAGTGGTTGAACAACAAAACAAAGTACGTGAAGAGTTAGCACAAATGCAAAAGAGGCTTGCTGACATAAAAAGCAAACAGGCAAAGAAATAGCAATGGAGGCTTCTGGGAGTGTGCCTCGATCGTCCATTCCCAGAAAGCTTGTACTACAGACTTTCCTGCACCGAAAATATCCATTGAAACAAAATAGCTGATTCAGTATGTTCTCTTGGGTCTTTCTTAAGGCCAGATAGCTCAGGCGGTAGAGCAGAGGACTGAAAATCCTTGTGTCGCTGGTTCGACTCCAGTTCTGGCCATATTGTTTATTACAAGGCGAATAGGGTCTCTGTATAAGATTTCTTGTTCGCCTTTTTTTATTGTGAAAAATCTTACGCTTTAGCTATCATTATCACAATTTTCATGATTAAGAGGATGTTATGTACGCAATTATTCGAAGTGGTAGTCGACAGTTTCGTGTGAAAAAAGGGGATGTCATCTGTGTGTATCTCCTCGATGCAGAACCAGGAAATGCTATTGAGTTTCGCGAAGTATTATTTATTGGCGAAACCGGTGGTGCTGTGAAAGTTGGCACTCCAACAGTATCAGGCGGCATGGTGAAAGGCGAGCTGATTGATGAAGTGAAAGGACCGAAAATTCAGTCTGTAAAGTATAAGCGCCGCAAAAACCAGTATAGAAAGTTTGGTCATCGTGCGCGATACTCACAAGTTAAAATCATTGATATAGTCAGCTAAGGAAAAAAGGTAAGAGGCTTAAAATGGCACATAAGAAAGGTCAAGGTTCGACAAAGAACGGTCGTGATTCTCACTCACAGCGTCTTGGTATTAAAGCTGGTGCTGGTGAGTTTGTAACAGCTGGCAGTATCCTCGTTCGTCAGCGAGGTACAAAATGGCATCCTGGAAAGAATGTAAGGCGCGCAAAAGATGACTCGCTCTATACAGTTGCAGATGGGTTTGTGGCCTACCGTAAGGCTAATAACACCTACGTTTCTGTTACTTCAATAGAAGCGTAAATAGGTTTTGGCCCATAGATGTTTGCCACAGAGAACCATTGTCTTCTGTGGCTTTTTTATTTCAGAGCGAAAATATAC
>JAHFTM010000007.1 GCA_023269335.1 Chlamydiia bacterium | reverse complement strand
TTATACCCAAAACAACAAGGAATGCTCAAAAGTTTTTCTCTTTTATCAAACTCTATATCTTGGCAAGAGTAGAGAATGTCATTTGCAGCAATGCACAACGCAAGGGAGACACCTAAATAAATAGACTGCCAATAAAATACCCCACATATAGCAATAGAGGCACAAATAGGCGTAAAAAATTGGATAAAACCTAAGACAAAATGACAAAGCCAGGTGAAGCGTTTGGTAAAAGAATAAAGAACAATGAGCGTGCCTATAAAAGGAGAAAGCTGAAAAGTGAGGCTGTTGATTTGTGACATGCTGAAAAAAAAGAGGGCTAAGGAGCTGTAAGCTATGATAGCCACTCTTTGCCGACTCATTTCACCTTGTGGCAAAGGGCGATTTGCTGTTCGTGGATTTTTTGCATCGATAAAATGGTCAATAAGCCTATTAAAGGCCATACCTGAGATGCGCGCTGACAAAAAAGCAAGGCTCGTGAACAAATAGGGGGTAAAAGAGACCGGGTATGTAGAAAACGATGTTGTAAGGAAGTAGGGAAAAATCACTCCGATTACGACCCAAGGCAGCCCAAAAAATGACTGTTTGAATAACACCGTTTTCTTGACTTCGTCAAGCAGCATAGACTTGCCTCTTACGTAATTCTCTGTGGTAGTCGATCGATCATGAGGATAATGAAGGGATTTAGAAAAAACAGCTAGCGAAAAACGAGAAACACAGTTAGAAGGAAAACTTGATAAAAAAATGAACCCCTTTATACTTTATGTCGGAATATATCCACCCTCAAGATGTGTCAGCTGCAGCGGGAGATGCCTGGAAGCTTTTTAGAATCATCTCTGAATTTGTAAATGGCTTTGAAACCCTTTCAAACATCGGCCCTTCAATCTCTGTTTTTGGCTCTGCACGACTGCCAAAAACATCGCCTTATTACCAAATGGCAACTGAAGTGTCGCAAAAAATCGTCAAAAAAGGCTTTGCTGTAATTACAGGGGCAGGTCCAGGAATTATGGAAGCTGCAAATAAAGGTGCGCAAGAGTCCAAAGGTGCATCTTGTGGACTGATTATCGACGTACCTTTTGAAACTGAACCAAACCCCTACATTGACCCAAAGCTCAGACTCAGTTTTCGCTATTTTTTTGTACGTAAAGTAATGTTTGCTCGCTATGCACAAGGCTTTGTCTTCTTACCAGGCGGTCTTGGCACTATGGACGAGCTTTTTGAAGTACTGACACTCATTCAAACGAAAAAAACTGTCCCCATTCCTGTCTATCTTATGGGCATATCTTACTGGAAGGGACTGATTCAATGGTTAAAAGAAACAGCACTGCATCATAAATGCATCTCTAAACAAGATCTCGACCTATTCATTCTTACCGATGATAGCGATGAAGTAGCGGAAGGACTTGAACAGTCATACAAAGATCGCATCAAAATACAGGATGTATCGATATCTAAATAAGGGATCGTCAGCGATTCATGCCGCGTAGCCGCTCAACACAATGCACAATAATTCCAATAGCCTCTTCTACCTCATCTTCCGTTGTGTAGCGACTCAGCGAAAAGCGAAGTGATGAGGCAGCTTTTTTGCGAGTAAGTCCCATGTTTAAAAGAACACGAGATGGCTCTAGTGCTCCGCTTGCGCAAGCAGAGCCATGGCTTGCCATCACCCCTTCTATGTCTAACAGTCTGAGTAATACCTCCCCTTCTACATCTGCAAAGGCCAAGTTTGAAGTGTTGGCATTGCGCATGGCAACACCATTGACTTCGATGCATTGCAGCCTGGTAATCAGCTCTTCTTCAAAATAATCACGCAGCGTAGCCATTTTCGTCTGGGCCTGCGGTAGCGTGTCTTTTAATAAGTCTATTGCTACCCCTAAACCAGCGATTGCTGGCACATTTTCTGTTCCTGCACGCTTGTCATATTCTTGATGACCTCCAATAAGGTAGGGCGTCATTTGACAATTTTTCTTTACAATGACAAAACCAACACCTTTTGGGGCATGAATTTTATGCCCTGAAAAGGCCATAGCCGAGACCCCTTCATCCATTGTAAAAAGCTCTTTTCCCAGCTGTGATATACTATCGACAACGAATGGAATATTTCTCTCTTTAGCAAGCTCTGCAATGCTCTTGACATCAGTTTTGACACCTGTTTCATTATTCACCGACATAACTGTAATGAGGCGCGTGTCAGGCTGTATGTACTCTTCGATCATTTCTTTAGTTACAAATCCAGCAAGACCGCAAGCGAGATAAGTTGCCCTACAACCTGCGGCTTCTAGTGCTTTAACAGTGTTATAAACTGCTGCATGCTCTACATTTGTAGTGATGATATGGCCATAGGGTTTTTGACCAATGATGCCGCGGATAAGCATGTTGCAGGACTCAGTGCCACTTGATGTAAAAACAACTTCTTGAGGCCTTACTGCAAAAAATGAGGCAATCTTTTCACGTGCATTTTCAATCAAAGCTTTTGCTTTTTGACCTAGGCTATGTACGCTTGAAGGATTACCAAACTGGTTTAAAGCCAAAATAACAGCATCTAGCACTTCGGGAGCTAAAGGCGTTGTCGCGTTGTTATCGAGATATATTTTCTTATTTTTTTCCATCATCCTCTGCCACTTCAACTAAAACGACAGTGATATTATCATATCCGCCTTTTTGTTTTGCAGCATGGATTAAAGAACGCACTTTTTCTTCAACAGTATGAGGTTGGTTGAGGATCAGCTCAATCTCCCGTTTCGAAATGAGATCTGAGAGACCGTCGCTACAGAGAAGATAGATATCTTTAGGGCTAATTAAAGAAAGGTTTACTGAAGGAGCAACAAGGGCTTCTGTACCAATAGCTTTGGTAATAATATTTTTGTAAAGAAGCACACCATTTTCATCATTTCCAAGCTGCCCGCGATCACGCATTTCACGAAGAAGCGAATGATCTTGAGTCAGCTGTTCAATCTTGGCATTGCGTAAACGGTAAATTCTAGAATCGCCAACATGTGCATGAACAACATAGTCATCATGAAAGTAAAGACAACAAAGCGTTGTTCCCATACCAGTTAACAGTTCTGATGAAAGACTCAACTCATAAACGAACTGATTGGTATCTTCAATCGCCATACCTATGAGTTGGACAATTTCTTCAAGAGGTAGCTCTTGATTAGCCTCTTGTTCTAACAACTTGCGCACGTGCGAGCAAAGGAACACGACAGCTTCTTTGGCTGCCACCTCTCCTGCTTGATGACCACCCATGCCATCTGCCAAAACATACAGATGCTGCTCTGCAAGACATCCCCAGACATCTTCGTTATTTTGTCGGACAAGTCCCATATCGGACAGTCCATAGGCACAAAGCTTATAAGGCATTAGCCGCAAAACCATATTCCAGCCAGTTGATAGAGGTAAGATGTCACTGTAACAGAACTTGGAAAAAATGCGCTACGAAAACTCCATGATCTTAGAATATTTTTCACCACGAAGCACACAGAGAGTAGCTAGTAGTCCAAATTAAAATTAACCGTAAAAAATTTTGATTCGAACCTACTAGAGAGTCTGCAGTGTGTCGAATTCCTTTTTCTTTGCTTCAAATTGATCATAAAATGCATAGAGCTCTGTTTCTAGCTGATCGATTTCTTTTTTTCTAAGGCCAACGGCTTTCATCAGCTCTGAAGAAAGAGACCCCTTCTCAAGTAAGACAAGATCACTTTTTTGTAGTTCTTCAAGATTGATCATTTTCTTCTCAAGCTCGTGTATCTTTTTTTCAAGTGGCTTCAAAGTAGCCGCTCTTTGTGCTACAAAAAGGGCCCTCTCTTGCCTTGTATTAGACTCTTTCTTTTTAAGAGCTGTTGGTTTTTCCTCTTCGTGAAGTTCATTTTTTTCTAAGAGCTCATCGTAATTTCCCAGGAATATGGTCTGTTTTGCTTCTTCACAAAGAATGATTTTATTTAGTTCAAGTCGTCGAAGGATAAGCTCACTGTGAGTGACGATGACAAGTGCTCCTGAGAAATCTTCAAGAGCATCAATCAGCGCTTCGATCGATTCAATGTCAAGATGATGCGTTGGTTCATCAAGCAGAAGAAGATTACAGGGCTTAGCGATAATTTTTCCAAGGAGAACACGACTTTTTTCACCTCCAGAGAGCACTGAGATAGGTTTTTTGGCAAGGTCACTTGAAAACATCATGCGGCCAGCAATCGATTTAACTTCAGTGATATTCAAGGCGACGTTTGCTTGCCCAAGCTCCTCTTCAATCGTATGGTTTACATTCAATCGATTGACATGCGTTTGACCAAAATAACCCACACGTGTGTTCGTAGAGATTTCTACTTCCCCATTTTTAGGTATAAGATCACCGCTCAAAAGACTTAAAAGTGTTGATTTACCACGACCATTTTTTCCGATAATAGCAATGCGATCTCCCTTCTCAATTTCCAGAGAAAAACCATCGATTAGGGCATCTGTGTTGTATGAAAAAGCAAGCTCTTTTGCTGTCAGCATTTTTTTACCGGCAAAAGCAGCTTCATTGAAAGAAAATCCAAGTTGAGAGAGCTCTTGGAGCTCTTCTAAGACAGGATCTTTTTCAAGAAGTTTCTTTCGTGCTCCTGCCTGCCCTGCTTTGGATGCTTTTGCACCAAAGCGTTCGACAAAGCTTTCAAGATGTTCTCGACGCTTTTCTTGTTTAACTCTAGTTTTTTCATGTACTCTTTCTTGAAGAAGTATATGGTTGAAAAAATCGATTGAGCTACCCTTCATCTTATGAAATGTTTGTCGATGAATACCGAGCGTATGGGTAGTCACAGAATCCATAAAATCGCGATCATGAGAAATAAGAATGCACTCCCCTTTCCAGCGCTTCAAAAAATTCATTAACCAGCGAATCGAAAGAAGATCAAGATAGTTTGTCGGTTCATCCAGAAGGAGACAATCAGGTTCAGAAAGCAACACTTTTGTCAGGTGAAGGCGCAGTTGATAGCCACCTGAAAATATGTGTGGGGGCTTTTCAAGATCAACTTCAGTAAACCCAAGGCCAAAAAGAATTTTCTCTGCCTTGTAAGTGTCTTCCTTATCCTCTTCTGGCAAGCCAAGAAGAGCTTCTTGAATAAGTGTGGGCTGCGAGAAATGGATGTGCTGCTGAAGCATTCCTAAGCGATAGTTTTTTGAACAACTTACTATTCCGCCATCCGGCTCCATTTCTTCAGTAATAAGTTTGAAAATGGTTGACTTGCCAGAGCCATTTCTACCTATTAGACCACATTTTTCCCCTTTTTGAAGGGTAAAAGAGCCATTTTGAAAGAGCGTGTGGCTGCCAAATCCAAGAGATACATTTTCAAATTGAATCATTGAGAGATAACTTTTCTTTCAACATTCTGAGAGCACCGTAAGCAATGAGAGCGGCTGATATAATCTTTAGTGCATCAACTGCAAGGAAAGGAACTACGCCGAGTAACAAGGCTTGAGAGAAGCCCACAAAAAATGAAAGGCAACAAAAGCCAAGCACATAGACAACTGCTTGAGCTGCTGTCATTGCAAAAAGTAAGCGCACAAGAGTGATTTTGGAGCTCATTTCAACAACTTTGCCAACCAGATAGGCAGCTAATACAAAACCAATAAGGTAGCCTGCACGTACCCCAAGAAACCAGAGCGGATTTGAAGTGCCGCCTGCAAAAACAGGTAATCCAAAAGTTCCTTCTATAAGGTAGGCGATAACGCTTAAAGCTGCTGTTTTACTACCTTGAAATGCGCCTAAAAGAAAGAGAGCCAACAGCTGTAGAGTCATAGGAACAGGAGTGAAAAAAAGAGGGATGGACAGTTGTGACATGAGAGCTAAAAAGGAACTGCCGGCCAATACATAAAGTATTTGTTTTACAAAACTTTGCCCGTGAATGCGTGTGTTACCTGCTGTAATTGTTTCCATGAGGTTCTCCATTTTCTAGAAAGCATACCACTAGTAAAGTATAGCTAGCAAAGAGATTTCACTCATAAAAAAATTTCTACTACAAACAACGCCTTGAATAGCTACGGTTTTGATTGATTTGTTGGTGGAAACAGCTGCGTTCTTCGTATTGTTCGTACTGTTGGCGGTTCTGTTGGTTGTTGCGCTGCTTGCTGCGTTCTTCGTACTACTCGTACTGTTGGCTGTGCTGTTGGTTGTTGTTGCGGCGGCTGTGTTGCTTGTGGTGGTTGTGTTGCTTGCGGTTGCGGCTGTTGCGTTGCTTGTGGCTGCGGCTGTTGCGTTGCTTGTGGCTGCGGTTGTTGCGTTGCTTGTGGCTGCGGCTGTTGCGTTGCTTGTGGCTGCGGTTGTTGCGTTGCTTGTGGCTGCGGTTGTTGCGCTGCTTGTGGTTGCTGTTGGGATGGCTGTGGTTTATGTTTTTCTAAGTACGCATCAGCTGCTTTGAGCGACCAGCGCTTGGCTGGATCTTTTTGCATAAGATTCATGATCACAAATAGATGATGATCCTTATAGGTACGGCTATTTTCAGGAATCTGTTCAATCCGGGTTAATTGAGCAACACACTTCGCTTGATACTCAGTCTTGATGGTGGCAAGGGCTTGTGCAGAAAGCTTATTTTGACTATTTCCAATATCTTTCTGAGGAGGGTAGCCTCCATTTATCAGTGTGTTAAACCAGTCTAGCCTGCCATACGACATTTCATACATCATACAGCCAATCACCCAGCTCTCAATCTTCTGATAATCTTCTGCTGTACGCACGGGTATCGGCTCTGAGGGATCTAGCTCTAGCATATCAAGCGGAGTATACCACCAAGCTGCATAGGCGTTGTCATTTTTTATCGTAAAATTGGGCTTTATTGTCTCTCCGGGTCGAATAAAAAAGCTAAGTCCAAAATCAGTGACAAGCAAGTTATAATTTGCATCTACAAGAACATTTGGCAGCTTAGAATCACCATGAAACACGCCTCTTTCCTGCATTAAAGCATAAGTGTGTAGCAGTTGATGACCCATCTGCTTTACGCGCTCAGATGATATGCTTCTGTCAGCTATAAAATCTTTTGCTATAACATTGGTTAATTCACCCCTATCAGCTCGATTAAAAATTAGGCTATAGCTTTTTTGTGTAGGGCCTATGCCTGGGATAGCTCTTGTCAAATCTGTCACTGCTCGTAGTTGCGCAATTCCCTCAACACCTTGAAGTGCTTTATAAAAAGGAAATTCAATTTCAATCTCAGCTACATTTACTACCTTTTTCAGCGGGCCAATGAATGGTTTTTGCTTGATCTTTCCTGTTACTGGATCAGTAACAGGAACCACTGGTCTTGTTGGCTCGACAGGAGAAAGCTGCACAGCTGAAGCTGTCGCATCTTTTGCACGATTATCAAGTGGAATTATCACGGCATTCAAAGCTTTTTTATAAGTACCTTCTGCTTTCAGCTTGGACGCTTCGGCATCGGCAATTACAAACACCTCTCTTGAAGCCCAATTAAACTGCACATGTCGTGCTATGCCGCTTTCTTCTGAATGAAAGTATCTATATGCGACTCCTGATACTGGCTGAACACGCTCTTCAATAAAAATTGCAATGCGCATGATTTCTGCTTCTGTCAGCGGCTTTACCGGAACTGCTCCTGCAGAAGGAGTGGTTCTTTCGAATGCTGTTGGACTTGTCGTAGCCAGATGGATTTGCTCAAAGCGTTGTAAAAGCTTTGAGTTGGGTCCAAGAGAATTTTTAATAAGGGAAATCTCAATACCCGCTTTTAAAGCCTCTCCTACCCATCCATTTTCTGAAGCTGAATAAGTAGCTTCGAATTTATTGAAATTGTCTTTTAACCTGGTGTTCGAAGAGGCTGCACATTCTTTTGCAAGCTGCTCTAAGACAAGCATCCTAATTTTTGGATTTGTATTTGCAGTTTTTCGAAGAGCTACTTGAGCAGCAATAACCATATCAGTTCCAAGCAGCTGAATTATAGAATTTTTTAAAATGATGGCGTCTGCTACCTGCCTTTCCACTGGCTGGTACTCACTTTGAGGCACTATTCTTCGTATCTGTGAAGGTGAGGCTTGTAGGGTTCCTGCAAATGCAGCCTTTGCAAGCTCAGTAATATTTTTTTGACGATATAATTGCGCTGTTTGATCGATCTGCAAAACAAAGCTCTTTACATCTGCAAAATCTTTCGGGAGAAGCATTTGTAACTGTTGAAAACGAAATTGCAATAGATCATGTACAAAAAGTGGGTCAAAAAGCGTACGAAGATTCTGCTTTATTTTTGAAGAACCGGCGTCAGCCAGTAAAAGATCTTCTAGTTTTTTTGCACTAGAGATCAGTAAAATGAGGCTCTCTGCTGCGTCCTTGTGTTGAGGATTTTGTCGACCTAGCTTTCGAATTTCCTGCAAAAGAGTTGCTATCTCCGCAGCTGAGTAGCGTGCATAATGCTGAAGCAGCTGATTACTTGTCTTATGATTTCTCAAACCACTCGGAGGTGCAGGCTCATTTACAAGTAAGCGAACCAGCTCTTCTGCCAATCTTTGGGGGGTCTGTTTAGGTAAAGCCACGGATGGACCACCTGGGGGCAGAGGCTGTGCTGAAAGAGGTGGACTACCTCCTTGATTGGGTGTAATATTTGCATGAGGACCAGATGAACCACCTACTATCGCCATAATAAATCACCATAGTTTATACCGTATATAACCACAGTTTAAAATTATTAGTTTAATAAATCAATATTAATTTTTTTAAAATATAATCATGGATAATAAATAGGCTTTATTTGTTTTAACTAATTTAAAGTAATGAACTTACTTCAGGCCATTCAGCGTAAGAAGAATAGATTTCTCGTTTGGCAGGGTGGTAGTGAATAAATTTCAAGACGCCTGCACTCAGATCAAAATGCCAGCGGTATTTGCGAAGTCTATGGTACTCTCGAACATGCTCACACTGAGGAGAATCTTGAATAACCAGCTTCTGATGGTTAGGCAAGTACTTCTGCAGTTTTTTAATTTTCGTTGTATCTAGTGAATGGCAGCATTTCGTCGTTATATGAGCCGCTACATGAAAAGGCATCACAAGGTTGCTAAGCGCCGGAAAATAGTTTGTGATTGCAGAAGCGATGATTTTTTCAAAGATATCTCCCCTTCGTCGATCAGCAAAAAACCGCGTCACCTGAACCGGCAAATTATTTGATTCATTCCAAGTGATCACAAAATCTGTTTCACCTAAATCAACTGCCTGAAAGAGATGTGAAAAACGTGCAACTGACTCGCTAACTTCTCGTTGAGCTCCTTGTTGAAGGCAATGGATAAACACACACTTTCCGAACAAAAGGAGAATCTCTTCTGAAGGCAAACTATAATCCTCTACGATCTTTAATACCTCTATAGGTAAAGGAGTGCCATTAAGGCTATCTCCAAGATGTGTTTTCAACAATGCCTCAAGCATGGGTGTTTGAGCAGAAACCTTGCGACCATGAAGTATTCCGGTAACTTCTGCCTTTTGAGGCTCTGATGAATTATCGGAGATTGCTAAGACTTCTGTAGCATTTACTAACGTATCTATTGCCATTATTTTTAGCTCTGTATGAGTTCTAGTTTTTTTGTAAGTTTTTGATTTGTAAAAATTAACTCTCTCATACCATGATCGAACTGCAGCTGGGTTTCTAGATAATAACTCATGGCTTGCTGCATTGTTTCAGGGCCCTTAATAGCACACGAAGCACCTAGAAGCTCATTTTCGATCCAACTGGCAACATGTTCCAGTGTGGGAGCTAAGTAGTCTGAAAGAGTATACACGAACGGATGAATCCATGACTGTACTTTTTGTCCTAAAAAATGAATATCTTTTCGCTGGTAGTAAGAATCGGTAGGCAACCAAGAAATAAGTGGTATTCTCTGTGTCTTGGCAAACATCATTTCAGCACCTACGCCAAGGCCTCGCCTCCCACGAGCATCAACCAGCACAAGATCACTTGAAAACAGTTGAAACATATCTCTTCCAAAGACCGACAGCTGATCAGAAAGGTCATCTGATCTGTCTTGTGGGTCTAAAAAAACAAGTTCTAGCTCTTTTGCCTTACAGCACTCTTTCAAAATTGTTTTATGCTCATCAGTCCAGCAAAGCTCATGCTCTTCATCTTTGCCTTTTTTGATTGTCCCTGCCAAGTAAATGGAAATGCTTTTTTTCATATGTTGACCTTTCGAAAGTGATAAGAATTAGAACACGAAGACACACTTTTGAAAAAGTAAAATATTAGGAGAAAAAAGAGCCGCTCCACAATTGAAATCTTCAAACGTAAATAGATATTTTGATTTGGACTACTAGGGAACTTCCACTAAAGGAGCTTCTACTCTTGCAAAAAAGAGAAATAGACCCGTTTTTTTTTCTCGAATCACTATAAAAAATGGATGGTCACAGCGCATGATTACTGCATCTTTTGTTGGTGCTCCAGCTTTCATAATCATCGTAGCAGCTGTTGCAGCTGCAGCTTCTGTTCCATTTTCATCAATTTGTAAAAAAGTTCGATGCAGCACTTTGTCGATCATTAAGCCCAAATTTGGATCCGTTTCCGCAGCTATTCCAGAAAAATCAGCCTCTTTTGAGAAAGCCCGCTGCATACCCATATTTTCAAGCGCCTCTTTAAGGCTACTTTGATACTCAAGTGAAATTTTGGGTAAAAAAAGCTCTACCTGTTCTAAGGCAGTATTGTCAAGCCATTTTTTAATCTGAGCATTTGTCAAGCTGTCACCGACTAAAGGAAACATCTCTTTAATTTTTGGCAAAATGATTGCGCAAGAGTAAACAGCATCCTCTTTTTCACTCTTCGCATAGTCAAGCTCACAGATCATCATTTCAGGGGTTTGTAAAAATGGCAGTAGCTCACTTTTTCTCATTAGCTCAACATCAACTCTATTGCCTGCAGCTGTTACAAAGGGAGCTATTTCTATCTCTTCTTTTTGAAACGCGCTTGCCCATGCCTTTTTAAAATGTGAGGCTGCTAAAAGCACAAGCTTAGTGGTTTTGGATAGGTCATTCGTTCCCAGAAGAAATGGGATTGTTCCCCCACTTTTTTCCTTCACCCACCCGTTGATCTGATTTAAGGACTCCTCTTGATTATTTTGAAAATTGCAAACAAAAATGTCTGCCTGAAAATACTTTTTTATCATTTCTTGATAAGCTGGAAGTGGTGTAAACAGAGTATCAAGGCCCAACGCTGTAAAAGATTGAAAACTTTCAGTTCCATTATTTTTTTGTAAGCCAGATGTTTTTAAAAACTGCCTTTGGCTTTTGATAGCATTGCACAACGTGTCATCTGACATAGCCGGAATAAACAGCGTCTTTGCCATCTCTTCCTTTGTCTTACCTGCAGCTCCTATATAGGCCATATCAAGGACAAGCGAGACATTGTAAGGTGAAATGCAAAGATTTCCCGGCTTACTTTTCATTTGTCGATAAAGCTCTACTGAAAAATTATTTTGTCCTTCAACAAAAGTAGGCTCTTGAGATGTAAGTGGAACACATAATAACAAAACAAGTGCTCCATACATTGAGAATAAAAAAGTTGTTTTTCTCATGACTCACTTATCCATCGGTTACAAAAAGCATCATCAGTACACTGAGGCTGTTAAAAGCTGCATGCATGCCAATTGGTGCAAAAAGAGATTTCTCTTTGATATACGTACTTCCGATAAGATAGGAAAGAAAAAAAAGAGCTGTCAGTAATTCTATATTCGCCATCCCCTGCATCGCTGAGTAATGAAAGGCTGTAAAAAGAAGCGACGCTGCACCAATGCCTGCTCTAACTCCTAAAAGACGCACAAAATAATTCTGCCAAAAACCACGAAATAAAAGCTCTTCTATTAGTGGCACAACAGTAAACGAAGCAACCACAAAAGACCAAAAAACAGTTGGCGTCGAGCGCAAATTTTTAAGCTGCCAAACAGCTATTTGATCTGTTCTTGTAAAGATAATGAAAAGAGAAACTACTTGATGAATGATCTGTACAAAACAGATCACAACAGGATAAAGCACAAGGCTTAATAGCATCCCTTTGAACAGCGGTTTTAAGAGATTTTTTTGTCCCCAAATGAGTGCTTGTACATCCCCTGTTTGAAGCTTTGAAAAGCCAATGAGAAAGAGTAAGCTTATAAAAAGAGCTATCAGCTGCAAGGCAGCCATCAGTGCAAATGCTGATAGAGGAAGCGCTAGCTTAAAATAAGTAAAGATGCTGTTACTGCATGTCAGCACAAGGGTTGATATGCCGACATACAAAAAAAGTGCTGTAAGGGGTACAAAAAGACTGATTTTTACATTCTGTGCCTTACTCTTCAAAAGAGAGAAAATTCTCTTTTTTAGAAAAAAAGGCACAGCGATGAAGCTCCAGATGACAAAACAGATGCTCAGATACTCACTTTGCAAACTATGACCTCTGAATACCTGTTATCCTCTCAATTCGTTCGGCAATATCTCTTTCAAGACGCGCGTGTGCAAGCCCAAGTGGTGTTGAAGGATAGACATCTTCTTTTTCTTTGTGGGTAAAAATTGACTCGGCCATAGCAGTTTTACTAAATGAGTGGTTACTATCTACAACTTCTTGACGAATGATTTTTGGCTCAGAGCCACGTATATCAACCACCTTGAAACGCATCTTCATCATCAGTACACAAGCTTCATCAGCCGGAGTAAATGCTGGATACAGCGGTTTAATTTTACCTCTTTGATAAGGTACGATTTTGTGTTCTATAAGCTCTAAAATAACCACCATATGCGCTGGTTGAAAATGTAAAAAAGGCATTAAGTCATTCGATGAGGTAAGCTCTGCCTTCGAGGTGCTTGCTAACGCTTTTTTCAATTCTTTTTCTGGCGGAATGTAAATTTTGCCGCTTCTTTTAAGCTGTGTACGTATTCCTGTGGTCAGCTCTTGAGAAAGATCCCAAGGAAGCTTACTATTTGACTCGTCAAAGACAGGAACAAGGGCTACATAGGGCTTTGGTGTACCATCATCATGGTAGGGGAAAAAATCGGAATATTGTGCTTTACAGCCAACTACAAGCACACAAAGCAGTATAAATAGTGAAGAAAAAAAACGCCTCATAAGAAAACTCCTGTCCTAATCATGAAGCAGTTACAATAGCAAAAATGGATTTTTTGGTGTTTAGTTAAGTCGTAATTTTTATAAAAAAAGCCGGAGATGACTTGAGACATAGCGTTTAAGTCCTTAAGGCTGCTATCTTCCGATCCTGACCTGGTTCGAACGCGCTATTTTTCAAGGTCCCCGGCAAAAAAGCTCGAGTGATGAAAAAAACTGAAAAAGAAGCTGAAGTATAGTGCCTCCTCCCCTTTTCTCACAACAAAATCTGACATTCTGACATGGAAACTTCTAAAAAAAATAATCACACAACCAACATTTAATAATTAGAGAAAATTATATCGACATAAACTACAAATTTTTATATAATTCATTTATTAAATTTATTAATTTCTTAATATAAAGAGGATTTCTGGTTCAACCAGATGTTTTTAGCTGATAGGTGTAATCACTAACCCCAAAGTCACAGGCTAGACACGCAAGTAAAACTCACACATTGCATTAAATTATTATATTTTTACATCATAGGTTTTATGGGCCCAGAACAAGAAGTAACTATTGAGTCGATAGATCAGTCATTTCGCGAACTTCAACTCCTTGAAGCCGAGGCTGCAACCGCAGGTGCAACTACAAGTAATGGAGTATGGAATGGACGCACTGTCATTAAAAAAGAATATTGTCAAGAAGAGGACCTCACTCAACTCTTTTTAGAAAGCAATGCAAAAATACCACAAGACATAGTGAATATAATAACAGACTATGCAGGATTTTCAATGGCAGCTCAGCTAGCTGCTATAGAACAGAACCCAAGTAGATTAGACAACTCATTCAAAGAATATTTCATGAATGTATTGAGAGATACACCTGAAAAAATTACTAAAGAAATCATCATTCAACTTTGTCAACTTCTTAGAAAACAACCACTACCAGCCAAAAATGAATACGATAATATTATAAACTGTCAACTTTTAACAAATTTAATAAAACAAATTAAACTATTTAAATTTTTCTCACTAGAAGAAATGATAGTAACGTCTGTGTATCATCGTCAAATGCCCAAAAATACAGCTTTCTCCTGGAAAGCCGGGCAAATGAATGAAGAACTGGTTCGTCGTGAATCTTGCCTACCTCTTAGTGTCATTTATTATGTGCTCAAATCTTTGGAATGGCCACCAGAGTGTATAGAGCCTCCACCGCTTTAACTAACCACATAAAATTGAATTTTTTAACAATACAACCACTTAAATTAGTGATTGATAATAATTCAATATGTATTGATAATCTTACATATTAATTACAAATAATACATTAAGGAGACATCTATGTCATTATCATCTATTACAGCATCTCTCCCGCAAGATGTACAAGCTATTATTCATTACAAATCCAAATGGAATACAGGGCTGAAGCAGATCAGCACTGAGGATTTAACCGGAACAATCAAGATAATTCTCAAAGAATCAGACTCAAAAAAGGCGCCTAAAGCCTACGCTTTTGCCGCCAAAGCCATTCAAGAATTGAGCATTCGCAAATTAAATACCCCAGAGAAAAAAACTCTTGAGTCACTCAAAGGAAAAATCAAAAAGAAGATTGATGGCTGCATCCTGGAAGGCGCCTATTTACCTGAAGCAGCTGGCATTGAGGCAAGCGCTGTCAAAGCTAAAAAAAGCGAGCCTATTCATCCCTATGCCAATAAAACAATCAAAAAACATTATGCAAAATGGGAAAAGAGCAAAACAAGCAAAGATTTTGAAAGCTACCTGAAAGCTCGCACTGACGACACAGAAAAGAAAATTATAAAAAAAGACTCCGTCAAGTATCTCTCCAAGAAAAAGGCTGATGATTATGAGGCTACCTTTGATAAGCATGGCTATATCATGAAAGATAACAAGGTAGTTGCCGATGGCTCGTATATATTTGTTCTCAACCTTGAAGGAACAAAACTTTACATCGGAGAAAAGGAGAAAGGCTCCTTTCAACACTCTTCATTTGTAAGTGGACAGCCAGTTCAATGCGCAGGTATTTTTGCTGTTAAAAATGGTAAAATTGCTGCAGCCACACTTCATAGTGGCCACTACCAGCCTGATTCAAAAGCTGGCAAACGCTTACGAGAATTCTTAACTGACAACGATAACCTTGGAAAAAAGGCTGCCAAAAAGCTGCCGATATTTCTCAAGAGCGACAAAAAGAAGTAAATTCTTAAACTTACTCTTGCTTTGTTTTTGCCATTCATCAATAAACTGCCCTTTTGGACGATTTTTTGAGGTGGCAAAATTCTTATGCGCAAGTGGCTTATCATCGCTTTGTTTTTGCTTTTCATCAGCGCAATTTTTTACTACTTTGTGCATGACCATCAGATCAAAAATCGTAAACAGCTCACCCTTTATGGCAATATCGATGTGCGCCAGGTAGACCTTGGCTTTCGCGTTTATGGAAGGGTCACCAGCATGCCTTTTGAAGAGGGTGACTTTGTCCCTAAGGGTGCCTTCATGGGCCAAATTGATAAGCAGCCATATCTTGACAAAGTTCACGAAGCACAGGCAAACATAGAAGCGATCAAACGCCAGCTTGCTAACGCACAGCTCATCTTAACAAGAAGAGAAGAAACTGTCGGCAGTGGCGCCATCTCCGACGAAGACTATCAGGATGCTCTTTCTTCAAGAGATGTGTATATGGCCAATTTAAAGCTTGCCAAAGCAACTCTTGGCGTTGCGCTCACCGACCTTAAAAACACGGAAGTGTATTGCCCTACAGATGGAACCATACTTACACGTATACGTGAGCCAGGGACAGTAGTGACCGTTGCAGAACCGATCTACACGCTTTCCATCATCTCCCCTGTCTGGGTGCGCGCCTTTGTTGCAGAGCCTGACCTCGGGCATGTCTACCCAGGAATGAGCGCTGAAATCCATACCGATACAAAAGGTGGAAAAGTTTATAAAGGCCATGTCGGCTTCATCTCGCCAGTTGCTGAATTCACACCAAAAACTGTAGAGACCACCCAACTGCGCACAGATCTTGTCTACCGCCTGCGCATCTATGCTGAAAACCCAGACCAAGGGCTTCGTCAAGGCATGCCAGTAACAGTAAAGCTTCTTCTTTCGCCTCCTTGCGCCCTTCCAAATAATGAGGAGACGAAGTGAGTGCGCCACTTGTCGTCATTCAAAATATCAGTAAAGCTTTTGCCGTTGGAAAAGAGACCTCTTTAGCTCTTGATGACATCTCAGCCCAGATCCCTAAAGGTGAAATTGTCGGGCTTGTCGGACCTGATGGCGCTGGAAAAACAACACTCATCCGGCTCATTGCAGGGCTTTTGATGCCCACCAAAGGCACTATCACTGTAAACGGCTTCGATACAATTAAAGATGCTACCGCCATTCATGAAATCATCGGTTACATGCCGCAAAAATTTGGCCTCTACGAAGATCTCACCGTATTACAAAATCTCAATCTCTACGCTGATTTACGCGCAGTTATCGGAAAAGAGCGCCAAGAGACTTTCAAAAAACTTTTAAGCTTCACAAACCTTTCTCACTTTACAGACAGACTTGCAGGTGCACTTTCAGGTGGCATGAAGCAAAAGCTTGGCCTTGCCTGCGCCCTCATTCGCACGCCAACCCTTTTATTGCTTGACGAGCCAAGCGTTGGCGTAGATCCCATCTCGCGAAGAGAGCTCTGGAAGATGGTTCAAGATCTACTTGTCGATGGTATTTCTGTTGTCTGGAGCACCGCCTATCTTGACGAAGCAGAAAAGTGCCAGACTGTTTTACTTTTAAATGAGGGTAAACTTCTCTACCATGGCACAGCTCTTAATGCCACTAAACGAGTTCAAGGCCGCACCTTCATGATCACGAACATCACTGGCAACAAGCGACAAGTTTTGAAAAATGCACTCTGTCAAAAAAATGTTATCGATGGTGTCATTCAGGGCTCTGATATCCGCATTGTCACAAAAGATGCTAGCCAAACAGCACTTGATCTCCAAGCACTCAATGCAGGCACTGCTGAAATGAAGCCAACCTCTCCCCGCTTTGAAGATGCTTTCATTGACATTTTAGGTGGTGGCCCAGGAGGCGTATCACTACTTGCTGAGCTGATGCCCAAAGTGCCAAGAGAAAAAACTCAAGAGACCGTCATTGAAGCGCATGATCTGACAAAGCGTTTTGGTTCTTTTACGGCAGCCAATAAAATCACCTTTACCGTGAAGGCAGGTGAAATTTTTGGCCTTCTTGGACCAAATGGAGCCGGCAAATCAACCACCTTTAAAATGCTCTGTGGCCTACTCAAACCCACGCAAGGCGATGCTTTTGTCAATGGCTTTAACTTACAAAAAGCTCCAGGTGATGCGCGTGAGACGATCGGCTATATGGCGCAAAAATTTTCTCTTTATGGCAATTTAAGCGTCTGGCAAAACCTACAATTTTTTTCAGGGGCCTACAACCTCATCGGAGAAGCAAGAACTGCTGCCGTTGAAAAGATGCTTGAAATCTTCGATCTGAATCAATTCATCAACGAATCAGCTGACACCCTGCCGCTCGGCTTTAAGCAGCGACTGGCACTTTCATGTGCCGTGATGCACCACCCAAGGGTTTTATTTCTCGATGAGCCCACATCAGGCGTTGATCCTATTACTCGGCGTGAGTTTTGGAATCATATCAATGGACTTGTCTCCAAAGGCGTTACCGTGATGGTCACCACCCATTTTATGGACGAGGCTGAATACTGCGATCGTATAGGCTTAGTCTATCAAAGTAAACTCATCACCATCGACACACCCGATCAACTCAAAGAAATGGCAAAGACAAAAAATAACCCTACACCGACTCTAGAAGATGCTTTTATTCATCTCATTGAACAATATGATGTGGCTAATGGTAAATAAAAATCGCCTCCGTAGGCTAAGGGCGTTGAACTTAAAAGAATTTTATCAAATCATCCGTGATCCAAGCAGCATTTTAATCAGTGTTGTTTTACCAATGATTTTGCTTTTTATCTACGGCTTTGGGGTATCTTTGGATATCGACCACTTACGCATTGGTTTAGTGCTTGAAGATACAGCCCCTGATGCTCAAAGTTTTGCCAAATCGCTGACCGACTCACGTTTTTTCGACGTTCAAATTGCACGTGACAGGCGCGCTTTTGATCAAGATATTGTCCGCGGCTCTATTCGAGGCATCGTGATCGTGCCCTCCTACTTTTCCGCTTTTCGTAGACGTTCTATCAGCGAAGGGCAAAATAGCTTTGGTAAGCTACCTTCACAGATAGCTCCCATACAAGTCATTGCTGATGGCAGCGAAACCAACACCGCAAGCTTTGTACAAAATTATGTGCGCGGGGCTTTTCAAAACTGGCTGCTGCAAGAAGCCATCTCAAGTAATCTTGAAGGCCTTAATTTAGTGAACTTACAGCCCCGCTACTGGTACAATGAACAGCTAGAAAGTCGTAACTTCCTGATCCCAGGCTCACTTGCCATTATCATGACGTTGATCGGAACGCTTCTTACAGCACTCGTTGTAGCGCGTGAGTGGGAGCGTGGCACTATGGAAGCGATGATGTCAACACCTGTAGGGATAGTAGAGCTTCTCGTTGGCAAGCTGATCCCCTACTTTATTCTGGGCCTTTGTTCGATGGCGCTGTGTGTGACTGTTTCAGTTTTTTTTTATGATGTGCCTTTTCGTGGCTCTTACCTTCTTCTCTTACTCGTCTCAAGCGTCTTTTTATTTACAGCACTCGGCTTAGGCCTTTTGATTTCTACGCTTTCTAAAAACCAGTTTGTAGCAGCTCAAGTTTCGATGGTAACAGCATTCCTTCCTGCTTTTATTTTATCAGGCTTTATCTTTGAAATTTCTAGCATGCCCCTGCCGATTCAGATACTCACTTACTTTTTGCCAGCCCGCTACTTCGTCTCTGCGCTACAGACACTCTTTTTAGTTGGCAATGTATGGGAGTTGATTAAAATAGATCTTTTGCTGATGCTCCTCATTGGCCTTGTCTTTTTTACTATCACGGCGCGTAAGACCGTCAAAAGGCTGGATTAAAGAAAGTATGTTCTACCGAATTTTGGCATTGATTTACAAAGAATTTTTAGCTGTCTGGCGCGATAAGAAAAGCCGCATGGTGCTTATTCTTCCTCCCTTCACGCAGCTTCTAATTTTTGCTTTCGCAGCGACACTTGACGTACAAAATGTATCCATTGGAATTCTGAATCGTGACAATGGAGAACAGGGCTTTGAGCTGTGCCAAAGATTTCATGGAGCTCCAACTTTCAAATACATCGCATATCTTGATTCTGTAGAAGAAATTGCACCCTTTATTGATGCCAAAAAAGGGGTCATGGTCGTGCATATCGACGAGCAGTTCTCAAGAAATCTCGATGCCAAAAAAAAGGCCGACGTGCAGTTGATTCTCGATGGGCGAAAATCCAATAGCTCGCAAATCGTTGCAGGCTATGCTTCGACAATTGTTGATCAGTTTAATAGTGACCTGGCTGCAAGAAAC
>JAHFTM010000102.1:3047-6848 GCA_023269335.1 Chlamydiia bacterium | reverse complement strand
TGTCATATTCTTCTTGAAACTTCTTACCAAGCTCAGTCAGCCTTGTCTTATACGTTCCTCCTCCCAAAAGATGATCTGCCATAGGAATGCAATTTTGCGACTGAAGAAACTGCACTTCAGCTCTATTACCTAAACGGCCTTGAAGATAACGCATAAAATCAATCGCAGGAATGGCATCATACGTGCTGACATAGTTGATAACATCACGACAGCTACCCTCATCAATGAGTGAGGCAGAGCCGAAGGTGCGTACAGATATCATCTTGCGCTCATCTTCTGTCAGAAGACGAAGTGCAAGGTAGGTTTCAGCCCCGCCTAAGCTGTGAGCATAGTGGATGATCTTGCCGCCATTTGTTTCACCTCCCATCTCCTTGATAAGAGCTCTCCACTTCCCTGCAAGTAGCCTAGCAGAAGGAGTTGCAAAGCCTGATTTTGCAAAAAGCACCCTCAAAAGATCAGCCGTAAAACCGTGCGATGCTGAATAAAGGTAGTGAACTTTTGCACTCCCGTGAAGCTCCGAGACAAGTTTAGCGTTCTCTTCAGCATTACTGTGAGCATTTAACATGCCGTTGATGAGTGTGATGCGCACCTTTTCAGATTCTTTTTTCTCACCGAACGTATACGCAGAACTTGGATCAGGATTATATCCCACAACCGTCCAAAAGGCCTTATTCATCAGTTTAAAAGCCACATCTTCAAAGTGCGAACGAAAATCAAAAAAGGCTGCATGCTTGCCTTGCGCAAAAGTAATGGTATTGACTGCTCGCAAAACATAGTCGGCAACTGCTTTTTGAGTGCCAATTGTCAACTGATTGAGGTCTATAGGTAAAAAGCTTGCTACTTCAGGGCTATTTTTTTGGTTTTGTACTACTTGCGCTTCTGCAAAGGTAGCTGCTGGAATGAACAGCAATGACGAAATTATGCTTGTCCAGAGAGCTGTATAGACTGTTCGGAGAAATATTTTTTTCATAGATAGCGCGCTCCTGATTTTTAATGGCCATACGATAGAAAAATAAATCCTTTTTGCCAATTACCTTTATTTTTTAAAATGCACCTGGCAGATTGACTCTCGATTTTGTACACTGTGTTACTTTCTATCATCGCTAAAAATTAAAAAATTTCCGTATGCGTATTATCGTTTTAGGTGCTGGCCGCATTGGACAGTATGTAGCTCAAGGTTTGTTGCGTGACGATCACAACGTCACTCTTGTTGACTCGCGGCGCGAAAGCCTCGACGAGGCATCGCAAAAAATGGATGTGGCTATCAAAGTGGGCCGAGCCACAGATGTCGCCCTTTTAGGCGAACTTATGCATGAACATCCAGAACTACTTCTTGCCCTCACAGATAATGATGAAGCAAATATTGTGGCTTGCAGTATAGCACGCGCACTTGGCAGCTTCCAATCCAAAGTAAATAGCAAAGCGCACAGTAACTTCAGAACAATCGCTCGCATTCAAAGCCCGCACTATTTAAGTCGTGATAACTTTGACTTAGGCCGACTTTTTCACATTGACCATATCGTTATCCCTGATCTTCTCGTGGCTAACCAGCTAGCTACCTGCGCCCTCAACTATGGCCTGTATAGCGAAAATTTTTTTCATGGAGCCGCACATTTACGCACCATCATCTTACCTGTGCACTGGAAGCATTCGGGCAAGACACTTGCAGAAATTCGTACTCTTGAAAAAAGGCTCATGGTAGCACTCATACGCAGAAAAACTGACAGCTCTGCCTCTTCGCCCTTGCCAAAAGATCTCATTATTTTTCCGCATGGCCAAGATGCACTTTTTTCAGGCGATGAAGTGACCTTCATCGGCAATCGCAATTTGGATGGCGAAATTGATAAGCTTCTTGGAAACAGTAGTCCTGAACCCAGATCAGCACTGATCATGGGAGGCGAACTAACAGCCATCCATCTTGCCAAAGAACTAGAAAGCAGAAATGTCAAAGTACGCCTTGGAGATAGCTCTAAAGAGCGTTGTTATGAGCTGGCAAGAGAGCTGCCTAACTGCTCTATACTCTATACACAAGGGTCTGACTGGGATTTTCTTAAGGCAGAAAAGGTGGGGCAGGTGGATGTTTTTGTCGCCTGCACACCGATAGAAGAGAAAAACATGCAGCTGAGTCTATTTGCCAAAGAGCAGGGCTGCTCGAAAGTCATTTCAGTTTTTTCAGATCAAGCTACAAGGCGCCTGGCAGAAAAGCTTGGTATTTATCACGCTATCTCACCGCGCATAGCTGCTACAGACCGCATTTTAACACTTGCCAAACGCGAAAAGCTGACCTCTATGCTTTCGCTTTATGATCAAAGAGCTGAGATCATCGAAGTGAAGGTCTCCCAAAATTCACCTCTTGTCGGCATTCCACTTTCTCTCTTAGGCCCGCGCCTACCACCAGAAATTTTAATTGCTGCTATCTATAGTAAAGGCAAACTTTTCATCGCTGGTGGTAATCATATTTTATCGCCTAAAGATGAAGCTCTTGTTATCTGCCATCCTCTGCATCGAAAATTTCTGGAGGAATATTTTTAACGTATTATGAATGTAAAAGGCGTTTTACAAACAACCGCTTCATTTTTGTATGTGCTTTGTGGATTATTGACCATAGGCCTCATTATAAGCTGTTATTTCCATTTGCAAAATGCAGCTGAAAAACAGGTGAGCATAGCCTTCTTACAAACGCTAGGCCTGACTTTTATTTCAGCTACCTGTCTTCGCTTTTATACGCGTGATGCAAACAACTCCTTGCAGCTGAGAGAAGCGCTGCTCACTGTAGCTGTCATTTGGCTGCTCAGCATCTTCTTTTGTGCACTTCCTTTTACATTAAGCGGTGCTCTTGAGCATCTCATTGACGCCTGGTTTGAAACGGTCTCTTCTCTTACTACAACGGGTGCCAGCATCCTACAAGCCAAAAATTACGATGCAGCTGGTATAGAAATCCCTATCGTGCGTACCTTTACAAGCTTCCAAAAAATTGAATATTCTTTTTATGGCACAGTGAAGCCTATCATCGACCCTCTCAGCAAAAAAGTACTTTTGACTGGTGTTGAAGCCTTTCCTCAAGCACTTCTGTTTTGGCGAAATTTGCTTTCCTGGATTGGCGGGGCTGGCATGGTGCTTTTATTTGTAGCTCTTCTGCCAGCGCTTGGTGACGAGGCAAAAAAGCTCTTCCGCTACGAATCTACAGGCCCTAGTTTTTCACCTCTTTTTCCCAAAGCTCGGCAAACTGCTATTGTGCTTTTTAAAATTTATGTGGGACTTACGCTTTTATGCATTGCGTGTCTTTTACTTACCAACCACTCTCTCTCATTTTATGAAGCTTTAAATATCGCTTTTACAACGCTTTCTACAGCTGGTTTTAGCTCAAAAAATGCAAGCTTAGCAAGTTATAGCTCATTTGCTACTGAAGTGGTGGTGATGGTCTTTATGGTATTTGGCGCCATTAATTTTTCATATTACTATGAAGTCTTTCGTGGCAGGCTGTACAAGCTCTTTGATGCTGAGTTTGTGGTTTTTATTGTCCTGCTTTTTGCTTTTTCACTCCTTGTCTCTTTGAACATCTGGGGTACAAAAATTGCTTCATTAACACAAGGCGTTGAAACCTCCTGTTATACTCTTGCAAGTTCATTGCGCTATGGGTTTTTTCAAGCAATTTCTTGCATGACAACCACAGGATTTGCCACTGCCAACTATGATCAGTGGCCCTTTTTTTCCCAAGGTCTTATGGCCATTTCTATGTTCTTTGGGGGAATGTCAGGATCTACTTGTGCCGGCTTAAAAATCATTCGCATCTGTATCTTT
>JAHFTM010000102.1:0-3037 GCA_023269335.1 Chlamydiia bacterium | reverse complement strand
CTGGCCTTTTTCTTAACTATGTTAGCAGCCTCTATCGTAGGAGTGCTGCTCCTTATTTTTGCCAATGTAGACTTAGAAACTGCTTTTGGACTAAATGCCAGCATGATCAATAACTCAGGGGCAAGCTTTCGTATGGCAGGTCCTGACGAAAGTGCCGCTTTTTTGTCGCCCTTTTCCAAAGCTGTTTGCATTTCTCTGATGCTCCTTGGTCGCCTTGAATTTTATGCTTGGTTTACACTGCTTCTTCCCTCATTTTGGAAAAATAGATAAATGAAAAACTGGCGTCTCACTTTTTCTACCACTTATGAACTAAGCATTGTAGAAGACTATCTTCTTGAAAAGGGCTTTACACTATCTTTTATCAGTCAAGAGACAGATGGCACGTGTGAAGCTTTTGCAACAAGAGCTGAAGGCGATTTGCAAGAGTCTCTTCAAGAAGCGCCTTATTTAAAAAACCTGCAGTTTGAAGAGATGCTACCTCCTCAGGTATGCTGGCAGACACAAGCAGAGCTCCACAGCCCACATTTTAAAAACGGCAAGATTGAAATTAAAACTCAAAATCACGCTGCCTCATTTTTTCTTCATCCCGCTCAAGCCTTTGGCGATGCCTCTCATGAGACAACACAGCTAATGCTGATGCTTATAGCACGTCATGTAAAAGAGCACTATGTACTTGATATAGGCACAGGAAGCGGCATTTTAGCCATTTGCGCCTACTTAGAGGGGGCACTAAAAAGTTATGGTGTAGATATCGACCAAGAAGCGCTCAAAGCAGCAAAAGCAAATGTTATTGAAAACAAGCTTGAAAAACATGTCTGGATAGGAGAAAAAAAAGATCTACGACTATCAAAAAAAGCAAATGCTAGGCTTGCCATCTTTGCCAATATGATCTCATCTGAACTGCTTGTTGTTCTGGATGAATACAAAGAATATTTTGAGAGTGCACGTTTAGCAATTCTTTCAGGGCTACTTGCAAGCGAGAAAACGAAGATTGTTGAAAATTTCAAAAAAATAGGTTGGAAACTTTTGGAAGAAGAGCACCTTGGTGAGTGGATCGGCCTTGTTTTTACTCGTTAGCTTCTTACGAGCCCTTACAGCCGCAGTCTTTTTTCACATCAGGTGGTGGTGAGCGTTGATATAAAAGAATGTGATGTTAGAGTTGTGCCTTTATTATAAGAACATGATAAGCAGGATCGCCTTCGGCGGCAGGATGAAAGAACATAATAAACTTAGACCCAACAACCTCCACATTCTCAACTTTCTTCAGTAATTTTGGGGTACTGCTTCGAAGCATACTTTTTAACTATAGGCAACTTGACTACAAAAGGTTACATCCTCCACAACCCACCATCCTGCCGCCGAAGGCGATCCTGCCCATCCTGTTCTTTCTTAATGGTGCGCCTGGATTTTCACTGGCAAGTTATTAAATATACGTATCTTATTAATCAGCTGTCAAAGTCTGGCTTACCCACTAACTTTTGCAGCCACAGTCAGATTTACCGCAGTCTTTTTTCACATCAGGTGGTGCCGAGCTTGCCTTGTTTTGTGCATAGTCGTTGATATAAAACCCTGAGCCTTTAAACTGAATAGCTACGCTATCGGGAACGGTGCGCGCCAGCGTCTCTTTGCCACAGCTTGGACATAGTGTCAAAGCATCTGCTGTAATTTTTTGGACGATCTCATGCTTTTTCTTACATGATGAACACAGATACACGTAGGTAGGCATTGTATTATTTGTCCTCCAAAAGGAGAGTAGGGAAAGAGACTCCCTACTCTGTCTATTTTGGTTAGAAGTCGTTAATTAAAAACCATCCATGCCGCCAAAGTCGCCCATGCCACCCATGCCACCCATGCCGCCCATTCCTCCCATGCCACCCATTCCTGGATGCGCACCTGCTGGCTCTTTCTTCTTAGGTCTGTCGGTAATCATGCACGCTGTAGTCAGAAGCAAGCTTGCAATTGAGGCTGCATTGATCAACGCTGTTTTTGTTACAAGCACAGGATCGATCACGCCATCTTTTACAAGGTCACTGAACTGGTCTGTAAGGCCATTATAGCCAAAAGATCCCTTCGCTTCGTAGATCTTCTCAGCAACAAGCTGTCCAGGTTTTCCACAGTTGTTAGCAATGGCAATTGCCGGCTCGAAAACAGCTTGACGGACGATAGTCACGCCCACTAGCTCGTCGCCTTCTACTTTCAGCTTATCAAGGCACTTAACAGCTCGTAAGAGGGCAACGCCTCCGCCTGGCACAATCCCTTCAGTGACTGCAGCTCTTGTAGCATGAAGAGCATCTTCAACGCGCGCTTTCTTCTCTTTCAACTCTGTCTCTGTTGCAGCTCCAACGTTAATAACAGCTACACCACCTACCATCTTCGCTAAACGCTCTTCCAGTTTTTCTTTCTCATAACTGGATGTGCAGTTAGCAAGCTCTGCTTTGATCTCTCTCGTGCGATCCTGTATTTTCTTGGCATCGCCTGCGCCATCAATGATCGTCGTTTCGTCTTTAGCTACTTTGATCGTTTTAGCACGTCCAAGCATAGCCACTTGAGCATCTTCAAGTTTCAAGCCAATCTCTTCTGAGATCAGCTGGCCACCGGTTAAGATAGCAATGTCTTGAAGAAAGGCTTTTTTTCTGTCGCCAAAGCCAGGAGCTTTTATTGCGCACACCTGAAGGCCTGCTTTCAATTTGTTGACCACAAGGGTGGCAAGTGCATCGCCATCGACATCATCAGCAATGATTAGAAGCGGTTTTTGTCCCTTTTCCATCAGTCTTTCTAAAATTGGCACAAGTTCTTTAGCTGTCGATATCTTCTTGTCAGTGACCAAGATAAAGGCATTATCAAACTCACAAGTCATTGCCTCTGCATTCGTGATGAAGTAAGGTGATAAGTAGCCTTTATCTAGCTGCATCCCTTCCACTACATCAAGCGTAGTTTCAATAGTTTTAGCTTCACTTACAGTGATGATGCCATCTTTACCTACTTTTTCCATCGCTTTTGAGATGATCTCGCCAATTTCAGGATCATTATTTGCTGA
>JAHFTM010000101.1 GCA_023269335.1 Chlamydiia bacterium | reverse complement strand
TGCACTAAAGTTAGGAAAAGTTTTTTCTCTACTTGCCTGCATAGCGCTGTTTTCAAGCTGTGCTCGAGAAGTTTCTTCTGATGTCTATTCAGCGAATCACGTCGGTGAAGCATCGACGACTTATCCTGGAGTTGTCATTCATGTGCGTCAAGTAAGCGTGCAAGAAAATGAAAGACTTCAAGACAATGGTTTAGGAATCATAGGTGGTGGTGTTGCTGGCGCAGTAGCTGGTAACCAGTTTGGCAAAGGCGGTGGAAATACTGCGGCAACTATTGGTGGCGCACTCGTTGGTGCAACTGCTGGTGCATTTGCTGAAAAAGCACTGAAAACACAAACTGGTATTGAGTATGTTGTGCAACTTGACAATGGCCAGTCAATGACTGTTGTACAAGGTCCATCGCCAGCATTTTCGTCTGGTCAAAATGTGTATGTGATTATTGGTGAAAGAGGCCGTTCTCGCATCATTGCCCGTTAATTTTTTCTCATCGATAACGCTTGCAGAACTCACTTTTGCAAGCGTCTTTTTTTCCATAAAAAAGCTTGGGCTCACTATCAAAAAGATGCTCTACAAAAAGAGTCTCGAGAATCGCATATAGCTGACTGGCTTAAGGCTTGTAAGCGCGCTTTTTGCAGAAAAAATTCAACGCATACCGACTGTACCTAATTTGAGGCTCGTTCTCTTTTCGGTGTTTAAAGCTTCTTATTCTGCCTGTAGATGTACAAAAGTTCGATGAAGGATGCCGCCCCGAAGAGAGCCATCAAAGCATACACAAATAGGGGCACATCATAATTAAGGCTGAGAATGAGAAGAGTGCTGAATTGCAGCGTAGTGACAATCTTACCTGCATAAAAAGAGCGCACAGTAAACCTTGCCCATCCATCAATACAAAGCAAAAAAAGTGAAAAGAAAACTAAGGATATATCTCGAGCTAAGAAAGCAATTATTTCGACGCCCCCGATTTGTTGATTAACAAAGAAAACAATGAGCGCTGTCAGCACAAAAAGCTTATCTGTAATTGGATCAAGAAACGTTCCAAACTTGGTTACAAGACCACTTTTACGTGCTAAAAACCCATCCAAAACATCTGTTAGCATCGCAAAAAAAACTGCACCGAAGCGCAAGTAATGATTATCAATGAACAGTAAAGCCGCTAAGGGCAGCCGTAGAAAGGAAAGAAAATTGGGGAAATTAATCACGGAGGTCATCACTTTTATCGCTCAGCTTACAGAGTAGGCTCAATTTCGACAACTGGCTTTTCGACCACTCTTTTTTTCTTCTGCCATAAATAAACAAGCCCAAAAGCAGAACAAATAACGAAAGCAATGAAAATGACAATATTGCTTTGATTGATAAGCATGCAAAGGCCTTCGTAGTTTTTACCAAATGAATAGGCAAGCATGAAAAGTAGAAGCGAAAAGAAAAGACAGCCTATCGCATCTGTAATCGCAAATTTTCCAAAATGCATCTTACTCACACCAGCTGTCATAAAAATCCCATTTCGCACCCCAAATGGAATGAATCTGCCGATAAGCAGTGTTAAAAAGCCATGCTTTGCATAAAAAATGCTTAGCTTTTCCACTCGTTTTTCATTCAACGAAAAGGGTAACCAGCTAATATTATACAATTTTTTACCACATACTCTACCTAGCCAGTAAGCAATCCAGTCAGAAAAATAGCAGCCTAAAAAGACGGCAATGAAGAGATGAGGTGTATGGTCAGGTATGACGGAACTTGCAAGAACTCCACTTGCTATGAGCATGATCTCCTCGCTAATCGGCAAGCTAAAGCCAGCAAGAATCAGAAGTCCAAAAACAATAAAATGAGCATTATCTGCATTCAAAGAAAGCCATTGCAGTAACGTCTCCATAAGATCCTACACATTAAGTTAAATTTGTGAAAATTCTATTATTACATTTTAATCTTCTTTTGTAAAGGAAGATTCTCGTACTTCTCTCACAAAGAGAGTCTCTTCTTCCTCCATATTCTCTTCGCGCTTTTCTTCTGATTTATGCACAAAACTATGCATCGCTGTCGCTATTTTTGCACCCGCTTTATCAATGATTTGACCAGTTTTCAAAAAAAGTTCATCACGGAGTAGCAAAAATTCTCCCTCTTCTGTGTAGCTACTTAATGCTGTAATGATAATATCTACCGAGTAGGGACCAACTTCAGCAATGTTAATGATTATTTTTTCCTGTTTGTCAATGCCTAGATTTGATTCAAGAAATGATCTTACTTCCCTAATAATCTTAGGAACTAAAAATAAATCTGCATGACGCACAGCCACTGTTTCACACAACCTACGATGTGTTTTTCGAGAATCATTGATCACGAAAGCTTTTGAAAAGAGTGCATTCGGGACGTATACGGGCCTTTTATCCGCGTTGCGAAGCCGTGTTTGGTACCAGCCAATCTCCTCTACATGGCCTTCAAGACTGGAATTTGGCAGTCGTATAAAATCAGCTACAGTAAAAGGACGGGTTATATAAACCATCAGTCCGCCAAAGAAATTTCCGATAATATCTTGCGATGCAATGGCTAGCGCAAGTCCACTAATACCGCCAAAAGCAAGCAGGGTCTGAAAACTTTGACCAGACACTTCCATTAACAAAAGTGCTGTCATTACTATGATAATCGCAGTCGCAAGCTTGCCAAATCCTAAAAGCCTGCCTGTATCAATAGCAATTTCATGCGCTTTTTGTTTTTCAATGAAAACTTCCAGTAAATTCTTTTTCCAGCGCAAAAGAAACCAACTCACAGCAAGTACAGCAAGCACACTAAACAGAAGCTTTATCTCACCGATAAAATGGTCTGAAATCAGACTATCTGAAATGAGATTTACTGAATGGGCAATCACGACAAACCAGATATAGTAGCGCAGGGGATGACAGAGCGCTCGAACGAGAGTATCTTGCCAAACCTTATTTTTCTCTTTAAAATGAAGATGCAGCTTTTCTAAGGCCAACTTTAAAAAATGGGTAAGAAGAGCAGCAGCAAGAAGAATACCGGTAAGCTTTATAAGCCAGCCTCCTTCCGCATCGATCAAATTGACCAGATTCCAAAGGATAAGTGTTAAGGTCATTTTTACCTCGTTTCGAAAATTTAAACCTTGAGCCTTTTACACACATTGGGAACTTGGGGTCAGGCATGATTATGTGATTTGCTTTCCAAGCTACGAGTCACCAAAGGTGTGCAAATCGCAAAATCGCATGCCTGACCCTCAATGTTGCTGATCCCAATGTTATATAAAAGGCGCGCGTACTATTTTATACTATTGCAATAAAGATTTGTAGTGGAATATTGTACATTTCTCATATCATCACATAGAGAAACAACACGAGGTATCTCATATGGCATCCGAATCCTTGATAAAAGATCTTTTACGCTCATGCTTTATGAGCTTTTTTCGCCTCATCGGCCTTGGTATTGCATTTCTCGTGCTGATTTTATTTTTCTCAGCCCTTATGCACTCGCCACCTGCCACAACGAGCTCATCTAGTGCTACTGTCATTCCAAACCATGAGTGGCAGCAAAATGCTCTTTCTACGACTACGCCCACGATCCTGAAGCTCAACATTCAAGGCGTCATTGGTCTTGACCACTTAACTCAGGACAGTGTCCGCACCCAGCTTGTTGATACGATTAATGGCCAAATCAAACAAGAACAGATCAAAGCTGTTTTACTTTTCATCAACTCTCCAGGCGGCATGGCTGACGAATCTGACGGTATCTACCGCCTCATACGCGAATATAAAGAGCGACTAAAAGTACCTGTTCATGCCTATATTGATGGTATTTGCGCCTCCGGTGGCACCTATATAGCTTGTGCGGCAGATAAAATTTATGCATCCGAAGCAAGCATTGTGGGTCATGTCGGTGTCATCTTGCCTACTATATTTAATTTCTCAGGATTGATGGAGCATCTAGGAATTCAATCAAAAACGATCATCGCAGGAAAAGATAAAGATTCACTCAACCCATTTCGTCCTTGGACGCCTAATGAGGGAGCTGAATTCCAAACTCTCACCGATGCATTTTACCAGCGCTTTCTGACTATTGTTTCGTCAAGCCGACCGAAGCTGACAAAAGAAGTTCTGATTGCTGAGGGAGCGACCATTTATCCGGCACCTCAAGCGCTCGAGCTAGGCTACGTAGATGGCTTACAAAACACAATCGATGATGCCATGAGGGTTTTATCAACGGAGCTTGGTATCGACAAAGACTATCAAGTTGTCGAGCTCAAAACAAAGAATTGGATTGAATCACTCTTTGACGGGGCTCAAAGCATTTTTAATGGCAAAGTGGAGCATCACCTTCGTGTGCCTGGAGATATGCACCCGAACTTATATGGAAAACATCTCTACCTTTATCGGCCAGAGACAAATAAAACCTAATGGATCGACTATTTATCCTTGATGCTTCGGGATTTATCTACCGAGCCTATTTTGCCATACAAGGCCTTTCATCACGACAGGGTGAAGCAACAGGTGCCCTGTATGGTTTTATCCGTTCATTTTTTCGCCTTAAAGATGATTTTCAGCCACACCATGTTGTGGCTGTCTTTGATGGTGAAAGAAGCAAAGAATCACGAACAGCTCTCTACCCTGCTTATAAAGCTCACAGACAGGCGACTCCACTTGATCTTATTGCCCAAATACGAGAAGCAGAGCTTTTCTGTAAATACATGGGAATCCCCACACTCACAGCAGTTGGCGTTGAAGCCGATGACACTATTGCGTCCATTACAAAATGGGCAACGCCAGTAACGGAAAAAATATTTATCTGCACTCAAGATAAAGATCTGGCTCAGTTAGTCGATGAGAAAGTTTTTTTAATTAATCAACATAAAGACAATCTGCTGATCGATGAGAAAAAGGTAGAAGAAATCTATGGCGTGACCCCTCGACAAATTGCTGACTATCTTGCAATCGTTGGCGATGCCTCTGATAACGTTCCTGGCATCTCAGGTTTTGGCCCCAAAACTGCAAAAGATTTATTACACCAGTATGGAAGTCTAAAAAATATTCTAGCCAATGCAAACGCTATCGGTGGCAAAAAAGAGCTCACCTTAGAAAAGGAAAAAGAGACAGCGCTTTTAAGTAAAAAACTTGTCGAACTTGATACAGAAGTCGCTTTTCCTCAAAGCGAAGAATTTTTCAAATTAAAGGAACCTAACTGGGCTGAACTAAAAAAATTTTTCCACGAAAAAGGCTTCTCTTCACTTTTAAAAATCATCCCACGCGAAGTGGAAACCAACAAATGTAGCTACCATATCATTGAAACCACTGAGACTCTCTTTTCACTGCTTGAGGAACTTAAAAAACAGACAGAAATCTGCATTGATACAGAAACAACAAGTGAGCACCCTTTGCGCGCTGAACTTGTCGGTATTGGCTTTGCTTATGACGCATTGAATGCTTACTATGTGCCTGTAAATGGCGCAATTGCCAAGCAGGACGTCTTGGCTGCCATAAAACCACTTTTTGAAAATGAAAAAATCCATTTCTTTGGTCACAACATCAAGTATGATCTTCACATTTTTGAAAATGAAGGACTGCACCTTACAAGAATTTCATTCGACACAATTTTAGCCTCATACTTACTTAACGCGCATCAAAGACGCCACTCGCTGGATGAGCTAACCCTTGAATATTTCGGCAAAAAAAAGATCGCGACTACAGATCTTTTGGGCACAGGAAAAAAACAGATCACGATGAATGAGGTGCCCATTGAAAAAGTGGGGGAGTACTGCTGTGAAGATGTCGAGTGCACATTTGCTCTGAAAGGGCTGCTTCAAAAAGAGCTTAAAGAAAGAGGGCTCGAAAATCTTTTGCATGACATTGAGCTCCCCTTGGTGCTGATCCTTGCCAAGATGGAACGTTATGGTATTTATGTCGATGCAAGCGCGCTTGAAAAGCTTTCAAAAGAAGTAGCCATAACCATTAAGAGCGCTGAAGAAGAGGTATTCAGCCTGTCCGGTGAAACGTTTAATCTCAACTCACCGAAACAGCTCAGCGAAGTCCTCTTTCAAAAATTATTGATTCCGCCAATTAAAAGCGGCAAGACAGCACCCTCCACAAGTGCTGAGGTGTTAGAGACGCTTGCTTTCAACTATCCCATTGCACAAAAGATACTCGACTACCGCTCGCTTGAAAAACTCAGATCCACCTATATCGACACGCTACCTTCTGAGATAAACCCGAAAACAGGCCGTATACACTGCCAGTTTAACCAGTCAGTAGCTGCCACCGGCAGACTTTCCTGCCAAGATCCCAATTTACAAAACATCCCTATAAGATCTGAGCTAGGCCAAAAAATCAGACAAGCCTTCCGCCCTGAGAAACCAAATTGGAGCTATATTTCGGCTGACTATTCGCAAATTGAATTGCGCATACTTGCACACCTTTCAGAAGACCACAGCCTGCTCACAGCTTTTGAACAAGGAGTAGATGTTCATGCCTACACAGCATCGCAGGTGTTTGGCGTACCTGTAGAGCAAGTCACAAGCGAGATGCGTCGCAAAGCCAAAGCTGTAAACTTTGGTGTTATCTATGGTCAACAAGCTTTTGGACTTTCGCGAGAATTGCAGATACCGGTAAAAGAAGCAGCCCACTTTATTGAAGAGTATTATCAGCGCTATGAGCGCGTGAAAAGTTATATTGAACATACAAAAGAAAGAGCGCGAAAAACAGGCAAATCGGTTACCTTGACAGGAAGAGAACGACTTATTCCAGAAATTACAAGCTCAAATCAAATTTTAAAAGCGCAAGCTGAGCGCCTTGCGGTGAATACACCTCTTCAAGGAACTGCTGCTGATATCATCAAAATTGCTATGTTGCGCATCGATGAATGGATGAAAAAGGAGCACTTTCAA
>JAHFTM010000100.1 GCA_023269335.1 Chlamydiia bacterium | reverse complement strand
TTCAACGCTTGAATTTAATGGCATTGCGGCCTTTTTAGGTCCACTTGTGCAGTTGATCTATCCAAGCTTACTTGTCTTAAGCGTCGCAAACATAGCCTATACGCTATGGGGGTTTCCTTATGTAAAAATCCCTGTAGTTACTGCTTTTATTATTTCACTTATCATCGCATTTTATTAAGATAGTTGCATTTTATATGCATAATTGTAATGCGATGTTCGGGTTTTTTGATATTGAAGTCAGGCCTGCGATTTTGAGATTTGCAACTCAGGCAATCAGATAATCACAGGCCAGACATGCAATTTACACTCACACATCATGTTACTTATAACAAAAACAAGCAATGGATGAGAACTCATGACTATTCCTTTAGTAAGAGCAGCTTTGCCTGCAGTAAATAATTCATCTTTTGAACAAGTGAAAACAGCTGTTCCAGCTAGCTTGAATGGTCGATGGGTGAGTTTAGGCTCAGAAAAGTTAAGTGCCGTTGCAGAAAGTGTTGAAACTGCAATACAAAGTACTCTGCCTAATGAGCTTGTAAAGTTAATTGCCGAGCATGTAGAGCCACTTGAAAATTACATTGCAAGCGTTGAATTCAATCTAAAACTTTTAGATAGTGCACAGCAGTATTGTGAGTTTCGTGATTTTCTTTTAGCCAATACATGCCCTTTTGCTCTTGTAAACTTCTCTCCAAGGGTACTCATAGCATTCCTGGCGAAGATTTTCCAAAGGCAAAAGCTGGAATGCGCTCATGAGCTAAATGAAAGTAATTGGGAGAATAGATCGATTAAAGATCTAAAAGATCAGGAGCTTTTCTCAAAAATCTGCTTAGCGTTTCAAATGAGTCCAGAAAAATTGAACGACTGCACAGGGACTGAGCTCATTTGCTTTTTATGTTACTGCTTTGCGAATAACAAATACGAGTTAGTGTTACCAATTGAAACGGCTATCTTGAGAAATGATACTTCTGTGGCATCTGTTGCAGATAGCGCTACAGCTGTAGTGGTTTGCTCTCCATTTGCAAAAAAACTAAGAGAGTGCACAGCATCTGACTTCCTTGATGCGCTTCATTGGTCGGGTCATGAAAGTTTTCGAGCCAGCATTCGAGGGAGCCTTTATTTTTTAGAGTCTGAGTTTCAACTTTTTCAAAAATGGACCGGACCAGAACTTGTCAGTCTTTATCAAGACAATCCTGGTGATCATGAAAATGCTAAAGCACGTAAATATGACGACGATAAAGACTATCAAAAGCTACTTCGAAAAGTGGTGCTTGAGCTTCTGAAAAATGAGGCAAAGAAATTGCAAGAATGTGTTCAGAATCAACTAGAGGAAATTTTACAGCTTTGTCAAGACATGGCAAAGCTGAGGATGCAATATAACGACGACTCTTCTCAAGGGGCCTGCTTTTATCAGGATTTTGTTGATTTTTGCACAGCAATTCGTCCATACATAATTGTAGTGTTTCCTTGGAAAGAATCATTTGAGCATCTAGTAAATAAGAATTTGCTTCCTTCCGATGCGATAGTAATTGAGCGTTTTACTAAAAGAAATCAGGTCGATTTTACAAAAGTCAGAGAGCTAGTAGTTACAAAGGTAGAGCTGCCACGCATCGAGTTCAATGTACAAAATGAACCTTCTTTTATTACGCAGATTTTTAGCCTTGGCAGACTTGCAGGTCGTGTTGTGTCAGGACTGAGGAATTTCTTTGGGTGGTAACCTCATGGAGTTAGAGATAATTTTTCTATCTCTTGTGCAAGAGTTTGAGAGTGAGTGGAGAGATTGTTCATAATGTCTTCGTGTGTGCTTTCGTTACAAAAGTCTGAGACTAATTTGTAAAGAGAGCAGCGTTTCTTGTTTCTTTTGGCAAGCTTGGCAATTACATAGCCTTCCATGTCAACAAGATGATGGCGTTGCGCGAAAAGATCTCGTTTTTGTGTGTCATAAAGAGGTGCATCTACGGTGAGCAGATGGAGGCCTGTCTCAAGAAGATCTATGCAGTCAAGTGTCTTTTCATCGGTGACTTGAGCGATTTGATGGAGAAGAGTAGTGGAGCTGACATCATCTTGTAAAGCACCGGCGATGCCAAAGTTAATAAAATGATCTGCCTTATCAAGATAGCGCAAAAGGGAAGCTTTTGTCTTTTCAGGCCCCATGCCAGTAATGAGGATGTTCCCAATGAAGCTTGAGTAAAAGTTTACTTCCACTTCTTTGGCTTGAAATGTAGTCAGTGTTGCCTGAGCTTCTTCAATAGTTGCAAAGGTGATCAAGTGCATCCGTAGCTCCATTTAAAACATAAACTCAAGCGCTGATCTATCAAGCAACTTGCGATCTATCGCTACTTGAAACAGGGTTTCAATGGCTTGTAGGCTTTGCTTGGAGATCTCGTATGTGTCAGCATTGACATACAGATCGATATGCTTTTGGATAATTGCTTTATCTTTTTCTTGGCTTAATTCGGTTACATAATCAAGACTTGAGCGTGGATTCATTTTGGCAAAGGCAATCGATGACTGTATGATTCTGGTTATTATTTGGGCAAAGCCCTTGCCTAGGCTGCGTTTGATCACAACCATGCCAAGGGGAATTGGCAGGCCATATTCTTTGGAGAAAAGCTCTCCTAAATCGGCTACTTCAATGAGGCCATACTGGTGGTAAGAAAAGCGCGTTTCATGAATGATGACTCCACCATCGCATAAGCCATTCAATATTGCCGGCACTATTTGATGATAGGGAAGGAAAATAATCTTTTTAGGTTTACCCAATAAAATTTCTAAAAGCAGATGCGCACTTGTATGTTCGCCTGGAACAGCTATTGTGTAGTCAGAAAGCTTTGCTGCTGCAAGTGGCCTTTTTGCGATAAGTTTTGGTCCTGCGTGAAAGCCTAGAGCGCATCCTGTAGGCAGCATGGCATACTCTTTGGTGATTTTTCCAAGACAGTAAGCAGATACTTTACTGATAGGATAGCGACCTTTAAGCGCTTGTATATTTAGCTCCCAGATGTCGTGTAAGGCGGGCTGCACTGCGAAGTCTGCTTGAATTTTCTTATGCACCCAACCATCGAAAGCAAAAGTATCGTTTGGGCAAGGTGAAAAGGCAAATTCGAGATTCATCATGAAAAAAGAGAATAGCTCTCTTGTTCTTTGGCAATAAAAGCGGTCTGCAATTGCGTTGGTAGCAGCTGTATGGACTCAGCTTGTGTTTGACGGATACCAAGCCCTGCTTTTGCAAGAAGTCTGTATACATCGTCTGGTGAAAGGTCATCGGTCATGCAGCAAAATACTTCATAGAGCACCATCACATCATTTAAGGCTCTGTGTGCTTGGTTTTCTTTAATGCCATAGATTTGGCGCAAGTACTGCAGCGAGTGGCGTGGCAGGTCTTTGCGATAGCGGCGTGCCCAGACAAGAGAGTCCATAAAAAGCCACTGAGCAGGAATGGTAAGATCTGCTCTTTTCATCTCAGCTTCTAAGAAGGGTTTGTCGAAGGCGATATTATTATGCGCTATGAGTGCCACGTCGCCGGCACAAAATTCAAGAAACTGGATGGCTACCTCTTTAAAAGAGGGTGACTGTTGAACCATCGCATCAGTAATTTTATGCACAAAGGTGGCATCTTTGGGGATAGGAATTCCCGGATTGATCAGCATTTCGAAAGTCTTGCCCCTCAAAGGATCGAAGGCTGCAATTTCAATAATGCGATCACGTGCAGCATGAGTCCCAGTTGTCTCTGTGTCAAAAAAAATAAAGCGTAGTGCCATAGTTTTTATGCTTTGGCTACCTGTTCTTGTGATTTTTTGATCACTTCATCAAGCGACATCACGCCACTTGAGATAGCTTCGATAGCTGCTGAAAACGTTTTGCAGACGACTTGCGAGGTGTTTAAAAAGGCTTCAAAAATGTCGTTTGAAAGCTCTTTTTTAAGTGTAGGAAGAAGTAGGCGATAAAACACTGTTCCTGACATCTCGTCTAAGCAAAAGCCGGGAACATCCAGCTCTTTATTAACCATGTGTAAAAAGCGACTGATATCATTGACACACTCTTTTTTGACATGCGTGGGGATGAATGTAAGCAGCTGCAAAAGTTCGCCATCGTGCAAAATGCGGATGAAGAGTGGGAACTCGCGCTTTTCATGTTTGAAAATAATAAAGATCTGGTTGGTCTCTTCTTGCACTTGAGCGTCTAAATTCATCTTTTTAAGCTCAGTAAGCAAGCTGTGTTGAGCAATTTTAATCATAATAGTCTCTTCCTTGTTGATGTTTGCAAGCGCTGTTTAGTAGCCAACTTCAGGTGTGGGTATCATATCAGAGCTCGGCTTATGAATAAGGCTTGGATTATTGACATTTGGTAGCGTGCTTACCTCTCCTTCTTCCGGCATACGCCAGCAGGAGCTTGTTGCAACGAGCAGTAATATAAAAAAAAGTTTTTTAAGCATGGGTGCCTCATTTTGAGAAGGCCGATTTTAATAGCCGGCCAAATTATTTGGATAGTACTTTCAGTAGCTGCACTCCATTTGGAAACTCTGCTATAGCCAGCTCTTCTTCGTCAATTTTAACAATGTAAAGCATTGACTTAGGAGAGAGCGTACGCTTTTCAAGTATTTGAATGCGGCTTGCGCGGTTAAGATCTTGCATTCGGGAATATAAAAAACGCTTAGCAAGCCAAGAAATAATTACAAGGGCAACGATAGTCACGGTTAAAATTAAAAGCATGCGTACTAAAAGCTCTCCGAAATGTGTCTCTTGTGCGCCGTTTTTATCTTGTTGAAGCTCATCATCAGAAAAATAAGGAGTGGTTTCTTTATTCAGAGTGTTACTGGTAGTTGACTGAGCTGCCGGTGCTGTTTTTTCAATAATTTTTGCTGGAGCGGGCGTTGGGCTTTCTTCTTTTGGGCTTTCTTCTTTTGGGTTTGCTTCGGCATTGATAGTAGCTCCAAAGCTTGATAAGAAAAGAAGCGCAAAGAGGCAAATGGATCTCATAAGACGATACTCCAAAATTTAAATCGATCCGCTATTCTAAGTCTTTAGCTGTATTTTTTAGCATATTTTATTATACTCAAGGCATGAAAAACACTATGCATCCTGAAGAATACTATCCACAAGTTACTGTAAGCGGTCTTGTTGTAGCAAATGATGGTGATATTCTCCTTATCCGTTCAAAGGAGTGGAATGATCACTATGCACTACCAGACGGCAAGGTTCATTTAGGGGAGGCGCGTGAGCCGGCACTTTGCCATGCCTTAAAAGAAAAGTGTGGACTTGAGGTTGTCTCTGTACAGTATGCGCTGACTATCGACTCTATTTTCTCAGATGAGTATTATAGAAGAAGCCATTTTGTCATACACGAGTACGTTTGCAAGTTAAGTGCATTGCAAACAAAAGAAGATGTTCTCTTGCAAGATGACAGTGATGATTTTGTTTGGGTACCTCCTTTTGAGGCACAAAAGCTCTTGTTAACGAAAGAAGCACAAGTTTTTATCCAATGGTACATATACAGATCATGATTACGATTGGTATTTCAAAATTACAGGTCGACTGCATCATCGGCTGTTTTGCTGAAGAGCGACTTCAGAGGCGCGCAATTACTATTGACCTGAGGCTTAAGACTCATTTTCAAAATAAAGACACACTTCAAGCTACAGTTGACTATGGCAAAGTTGCCGAGCTCATAGAAACGCTTGCCCATAGTAGAGAGTTTCATCTTCTCGAATCGCTAGCCTGGCTTATTTGTAATGAAATTTTTGAGCAGTTTCCAACGGTGGAAGAAGTATGGCTGCACGTTGCCAAGCCGAAAGCACTGCTTTTGTGTGACACAGCTTTTGTTGAAATTGAACGTAAAAGAGAATAATTATGTCGACAAAATGGACGCTTGTGACTGGGGGTGCTAAAAATCTGGGAGCTGTGATTTGTAAGACGCTTGCCAAGAATGGACATGCCGTTTGCTTGCAGTACAAAACGAGTAAAACAGAAGCTGAAAAAGTAGTCGCTGAGTGTAGAGCTTTGGGTGTTGAGGCAGAACTTATTCAAGGTAGTTTTGATACGAGTGGTTCAACTGTAGAGTTTGTGGAGCGCTATAAAACGCACTTTAAGGTAACTAAGAACTTGATCAATAATGTTGGTCACTATGTTGTCAAAACTATAGAAGATACAGAGCTTGAAGAAGCTCAAGCTCTTTTTCAAACTAATTTTTTTGCCCCTTACCTTCTCAGCAAGTACCTTATCGATCAGATCAAGATAGCAAAAGGGGTGATTTTGAATGTGGGCACATCAGGACTTTTAGGTGTGCGTGCAGACTGTCGCTCGGCAGTCTATACTGCATCGAAGATGGCACTGTGGTCGTTTACCAAATCATCTGCTAAGGAGCTTGCGCCTTTTGGTGTACGGGTCAATATGGTCTCTCCAGGAAGGCTAGAACATTCGATTGATATGCCTAAAAATATCGATCTGCTTCCGATGAAAAGGCTAGGAACCTTTGCTGAAGTCGCCAGGGTGTGCGCCTTCTTACTAGACGATGCAAATGGCTACATTACGGGGCAAAACATTGAAATTGCAGGCGCAATCAGTCTATGAATACAAAAGATGATCTAATAAGAAAAATAGTTGAGCTTTCATGTCAAAGCGGCAGAGCATTGCAAAAAGAAGAAACAGCTCTTATCCATTACAACCCGCATATGCCTGAAAACACAGCTCTTGCGATCCCAGTCTATGAGAATATGCTTTTTTGTTTAGCACTTTTCCGTACGAAGACATTAGAGAATATGCAAGAGGCAAAGGCCATTCTCGATCGACTACTCTTTTTTCAAGAGCAGAATCCTGATGTAGAAAATGGAGGCAATTTCCCTCAATATTTGCATGAATTTCCCTATTGCCGCGACCATTTTTTAGCGATCAGGCTGCTTGTACCGCTCTACTGGATTAA
>JAHFTM010000099.1:422-6912 GCA_023269335.1 Chlamydiia bacterium | reverse complement strand
CAACGCAGGTAAACTTTAAGTTAGAAAGCTTTGAGAAAGAAGGTAGAATAGATTGCACCTTTTCAGTCACACCCTCAATATGAAGTGTGTGTAAATTTTTGAGTTCCACTAACTCTCTTACGGTTTCGACAGTAAGAGAATATTTCGTGATAAGACTTTCAAGGCCTTTACAACTTTTAAGAGCCCTTGCACCCTCTACAGTTAATTCGCTCTCATCTGTAAGCACACATTTCCTAAGCTTTGTAAGACATGGTGCCAACCTTTTAATGAGCATGATACTTCTTTCATCAAGGCGATTTAAAGAAATGCACTCAAGGTCAGGACAGCCCTCTAGTGCATTCATGAAAGCCTCAGTACTTTCCATATCAAGACCTAACAGATCAAGCTCCTTGAGACCGCTTAAGGCACTCAATAGCTGTTTTGCATCTTCAATTGCTATGCTTTCAGGGGCGAATTGATCTTGAGTAATAGCGATTGCAAAAGCTTCGAGCTGCTTTAAACCACACAATGAAAGAAGCCCTTGTCGTGTGTAGTTATAGCCATAGTGAATGGAGAGCCTTTTGAGGCTTGTACAGCTGGCAACAACTCTCAGAACGTCATCCGAAGAGCTCTCTGAAGTGTTATCTGGAAAAAGGAAAAATTCTATGCGTAAAGCGCGCATATTTGGACACGCCTGTTTCAAGAAATTAAGAACCTTCACACTGACTTGCTGCGAGTCATTCAAAACAATAGAAACCGGAGCTGTGTAATTTCTCCCATTTACAGGGAGAGGATATTTCACGGGGTCTGTCTTGTAATCATCAAGTAATCGAGCAAGCTCTTTTTCTTGTGCCTCTAGAGTATCTATCTTATTGGCACTTGCTAAAATCGAGGGTAGCCCTGAGTTTATTTGGAAAGCATGACATAGTTTTTGTGTGATCTCTTTTCTTCCGTTAAGAGGAAAAAAAGAGGCCACAAGTCCAGCAATGACATTGGGTACTTTCGGGTGAGAAGGAGCAGGCTCAATATAACGTTTTTTTCTTGCTTCGTCTAATATCGCTGCAGTTCCTCTCAATGGAAATTCTTGTGGAGTGCCAGATCTTGAAACTTGTAAACTCATAAAAACCTATTAATAATTAAAATAATAGGGTTAATTATACTGATATAAATCAATTTTATAAACAAAAATGCGTTTTTTTATTATGATATATTTACTGACAATAAATAGGTGTGATTTGGTCTACATAGTACGAAAAAAAGAGAGAGAATCAAAGAAAAATTATAAGGCATTGACCCCTTTATTTTCTCTGAGTCTCTCCTTTTTAAGACGAGGCTATTTTTAGCGAGCGAGCTGTCCAAAGAATTGCTTGGCTCTAGCCGTGACCCAGCCATTATTCTTGGCAATTTCTTGCAGTGCTCTTATTTCATCTTGAGGCAAGCGTGCCAAGTTGCCTTTAAGGGTTTGAAGAGCAGCCTCATTTTTGCTTTTCAGTAATGCGTCGCATCTTTTAGCAACATAAAAGTAAAGAGCGCTATTTTCTTTACCAAGTGAATTTTTCGTCCACGCAGTGGCAAGATCACTTTCAAGGGTGGTAGGTGGTTTTTGTGCAGCCCTTTTCCCGTAATTGCCATTTTTTAAGATCCAAGTCGGTTTTGCAGTGCGTATTGCCAGAAGCTCTGCTTCAGAGACACTCGCTCTTGGTACAGCTACAGGTGAAGGTGGCATTTGCAGAGGCGATGGTGCACGAATACCTGCCACGGTTCCCCCATCGACAGGTAGTATCACCATCGGTGATTCTCGGCCGTTTTGCTGATTTGCCTGTTCAGGCACAGGTTTTTGTGCTTCTTGGGTTGAATGTGCTGCATCATCAAGGCCACCCCATCTAGGTGTTACATCACTTCTATAGTCCATATCCCATGAATAAGTAGGCGCAGCAGATGGTGCCTCTTCAACCTCCTCTTCAAGTCTCACCGTCGGAACATGTGTTTCAAAGACTGCTTGAGCAACCGTTGCGGTATGATCACTCAGAGAGCTTAAGCCTGATCCTGGATTGACAACTGTAAGTGCTAAATCTTTTGGCAAAGTTCTTAAACTAATGTGCACCTTTCCCGATGGGATCTCTTTTTCCAGGTTTTTCATCATCTCCTTCACATTGATCGGCAATGCGAATTTGAAGTCGATACTCGCTTCAATTTTCTTTGCTTTAAGTGATGAATACAGGTCCATACGTAGCCTTTCTTCATCTGTTTCAGCCGGTTTATTCAATAATTGCTGCGCTTTTTGATTGATTTCATCTTTATGCTTACTCATAAACTGTTTCATTTTTTGCACGAGCGCTTCATAAGGCACCCCTGCCTTTTTCTCCGCCGTAGAAATTGAACCGGCACGTAACAAGAAATCCTCTACGCTTTGGCGAGAAACAACGTACTCTTTATTGCCAATTTTGAACTCTACCGTTTTGCCTTGCGACCAAGCTAAAATGCGATCAAGAGAGCTTAAGTTGTGATGTACTTGAAGTCCTTTCTTATTAGCGGCTGTCTGGGTGGGATCAAGCTCCTCAAGAATTCGAAATTGTGCATGCCCTACTATTTGAGAAGAATCAGCTGACATAATTAGCCTCCTGGCTTTTATAATGCTTAATATAATTTCGTATTTAATTTATATATAACAGATATACTAATTTTTTTAATAGATAGTTTTTATTAGGTCCCAGGAATAGGCATATGCTGCCAGGCACCGAGCTCTTGCACGAGCTGCATGAACTGTTGTAACCAGACGATAATTTCTTTACTCATCTGGGCAACAAGCGGGGACCAGCCAATACACACAATAAAGATGGCAAGCCACGATTTAAGACCCATCCCCAAGAAAGTGATCTGCACTTGTGGGGCCAAGCGATTGATAATGCCCAAGAAAGTATCAGTCATTAAAATGACAAGTAGCCCTGGCATGGCCAATTGCAGCATGAGCTCGACAAAATTTTGCAGCACATTCGTCAATCGCAAATGCACAGGATTTTCAGGGCTGAAGAAAAGCGGATTTAAAAATTTGTCTGGCGGCACAAGGTCATACGAGCTGAGTAGTGTATCAATGACATAAAAAGGTCCTTCAGACATGTAAAAAAGGACAATCAAAACTAAGTTAAACAGTGTGCCAATCGGTGACGATTGGTTTTGAATGGTGGGGTCGTTGGTCATCAAGCTTGCTGCACCGCGCTGGTGGTCAATGAGTAAGCCTGACGAAGAGACAATCAAAAATGGTAAACTGATAAAAAAGCCTAAAATGGTGCCGATGAAAATCTCTTTGATGAAGAGGAGCGCAAGCGTTGAATTGAACGGTATAGGGCCAGAAATTCCATTGACAAGTTTTGGCATCACCATAGCCAGTAAACAGATTCCAAGAGTCATTTTAACAGGGTGAGGCAGTACACGCGCCCCAAAGAAAGGTGCCATGCTAATTACAGGCAGTATTCTCGCAATTGTTAGAAAAGCAAGAGCCAGCACCGTCAATGGCGATTCATTGATGAGCTTGCTATTCTCAAAAAGCGATACATAATCCATGAGTATCCAATAGAGGGTATATCAATGCAACAGTGGATAGGAAAGCTAGTAGTCCAAAGTCAGGCACAATCTCCAGTTCAAATAGGTATATATGCCAGCTATTGTTTCAGGCAACTATTCTTTGATAGAGGCAAAATCAGCAGTGTGCTCATTATCTGTTTTTAGCGAAGCAATAATGGCTCTGCGACGTACTTCATAGTAGTCGGCAAGCTCTGGATAGTCCACTCTCAGCCAGTCATAAAGTGGTTTGAGTCTTCTTTTAAACTCATAGTCCATCTGCTTTTTTACATCTAGGTCTGACTTTTTCGTCAAGTGGCCTGTATCAATGTAAATAGCGCGGTCTTTAGTAAAACCTAAGTTATTATTGCGGATAAGAGCAATATCACCATCTACAATTTTTTTCTGTGCGAGTGTCAGAAGCAAATCAAAAATCTGATCAAGACGTCTTTTTGCTTGCGCTACATCACCTTTTGCCATGAGCTCTCTGAAAGTAGGACGGATATAGGTAGCTTTTCTTTGCAGGATGAAACTTGCCTCATCACTTTTAATCTTATGTCCTTGGCCCATTTGGTCTGAAATGCGAATGCCTCGTAATAGATTTTCTGTTCTGTTCAAGTGCACAAAAAGGATGCCACTTTCAGTTGCAATTTCCTCAAAGGCAAGCTTTGAGCTGGAAAAAATCTCTTCTCGATGATTTTTGGTGAATTCAAGCTTGTCACGGAACTCTTTACTAAATACATAGGCGAATGGATTTGTCCTAAACGATTTGTCGCGTAGGCGCTGCTGCTGAAAAAATTTGAGCACATATTCACCATCTTGGCTTTCAAAAGCATAGGCTTGAAAACCTTTTGCAAGCCAATGAAAAGGCTGTTGAGTGATGACATTTACATAGGTGACAAGTTCTGGTGATATGTTCACATCCCATTCAGGGTTGTAGTCAAATTGGCACACTACATGAGCAGGAGAAAAGCGTTTGCCAGTACGTGTCATTTCACGCATTTGCCCATCGATACGGTTGAGCTTGGAGATAATAATGATCGCAACGATTGCAAAAGCAGCAATGGCTACAAGGTTTTTAAAAAGTGGCTTGCTCATAAAAGTTCTCATGAAGGTACTCAAATCTGAAAATTAACAAAAAGCAAAAGTATAGCTAAATGAAGAGATAAGAGCCAATAACTTTTAAACATTGGTTAGAGATTGTAAAAGTTATTTTTTTACGGGTGCTTAGCCCCCACTAGACAAACTCCAGACGGCAAAGTTAGTAAAAATATTTGCAGAAAAGCTTAAGATTTGTGCGCCTAGCCAGCCACCCATAAACATCAAAGTAAGAGTAACGGCAACAAGCTTTACCACGAAGGAAATGGTCTGCTCTTGGATCTGCGTTGCCGCTTGAAAAATTGCCACAATAGTTCCAAGCAACATGCTAATCAAAACGGGGGGAGCTGATAAAATTAGGATTAAAAGTAATCCTTGATAGGCATATTGAACAATTTGTGTCTGAAACATCTACATCACCTAAAGGTTGCAACAAGGCCCTGAATAAGAAGAGTCCAGCCATCGAGCATAACAAGTAAAAATAGTTTTAATGGCATGGAGATAGTCACCGGCGAAAGCATCATCATACCCATAGCAAGCAAGATGTTGGAGACGACAAGGTCGATGACAAAAAAGGGTATATAGATCAAAACACCAATTTCAAAGGCTGATTTGAGCTGCGATGTGATAAACGCAGGCACAATGACCAGAAAATCTTCGGGTTTTAGCGTGTCGCGATAATTTTCTGGGAGGAGGCGATAGACAGTGCGGTAAAAAATGCGCTGATGTTTGACAAGTGAGTTATTTTTTAAAAAATCACGCAGCGGCTCTTTGGCTGCATCTGCAACTTCAAGGAAATAGACTGCTGATTCACCTGAAACAAGATCTGTTGGGACAGGCCTGCGCCCCATAACAGTTTGTGCCGCATCATACATTTTAACGCCTGTCGGAAACATAACGTAGATACTTAAAAGAAGAGCAACACCATTGATAACCTGGTTTGGAGGTGCTTGCTGCACGCCAAGTGCGTTTCTCAAAAGGGAGAGAACGACCACAATTTTTACAAATGATGACAAAATCATCACCATAAAGGGCAGAAGCGACATGAAAATTATCGCCACTGACTGCGAAACGAGGCTTGGTCTTTCGAGACCTACAAGGTTTGAAAAGGGATTTGGTGGTTGAACTTCAGGGGCAGCAGCTTTCGGGGTAGTCACATTTCTGGCAGAAGCAGGGGGGGCTGTCTTTGTAGCAGCTGTAGGGCTTGTCGCTTTTTTTTGTTCCGTTGAAGAAGGCTGAGTTGTCTTTTGAGGCGCTGGTGTTATTGCTGTTGCAGCAGTAAGTGCCGTGCTGCAAAAAAATAGGCAGAAGGGCAAAAGAAAAAAGAAAAGTAACTTTTGCAAGCGATTTGAAAATATTTTGCAGTTTGCCATTTATCCACCTTTTCGTAACTTTTCGCCAAGAGAGTCAAATGCAGCTTCTAGGTTTCTCCAACGGTCTTTTATCTGCGCGTTGATAATACCAGCTTCTGTTTCTACAATCAGACCGCCGCGCTCTACATCTTCTCTTTCGCGAAGGGAAAGAGAGTCTAACGACTCAAAAAGTTCTTTAATCTTAGTTTTGTGTTTATCTAGGAACTCAAAATCATCTTTATTCACATAAAGCACAATCTTTTTGTTTTGAGTTACCGATTTCAGCGTCTGTTTTGCAATGTTGAGAATCGCCTCTGGTGCAGTTGTAATCTCTGCGGCTACAATTTTTTTTGCAGCTTTTAAGGCAATAGGCATGACAAGTTTGATCATCTCTTCACGCACCTTGGCAATCTCTGCTTCCAGTTTTGCAATATGTGCTACCCACTCCTCGTGGCCTTGGGCAAAGCCCTCTTTTCGCGCTTCATCTTTGAGAATCTCGCATT
>JAHFTM010000099.1:0-412 GCA_023269335.1 Chlamydiia bacterium | reverse complement strand
CGCATTCGGTAATTACCTGCTTACGGTACTCATCAGCTTCTTCTTGCACACGTACCAGCACTTCTTGAGCACTCATAAGCGTTGAGTAAGATTCCTGAGGGCAGATCTTCGATGAGGGAGCCTTTTTAAGTTCTGCGCCAGAGATGAGGGTGAAATATTTTTTATCGCTCACATGGCCTCTTTTTTCAAAAGTTGGATGATGGCAAGAATTTCAAGTCGGATCATTTGCGTTGTTTTCTGTACATCTGTCTCTTTTTGACAAGCGTCATTCACAATTTTACCCCTGCCGGTATCTAACGTATGGGTAATGTGCCAAATAAAATCTTGACCGCTTCCGCAAAGACCAAGGGCAAATCTTTTTAGCCCGCGCTTGTGCAAAAGTGTGCTAAATGCCTTGCGATCTTTATACACG
>JAHFTM010000098.1 GCA_023269335.1 Chlamydiia bacterium | reverse complement strand
GGAGATATTCATGTCTGAAAAAGATGTAGAAGATTTTGGTTCTTTTGATGAAGAAAAAGAGGAATCAGGCTCGCCCAACGCGTTTCGTGAACCGAGACGTCGAGAACAGGCTAGCTTTGAAGAAGATGATTTTGAGAGAAGAAAACCAAATGCACGCTATGACGAAGATGCCTTTGGTGTTCAGTTCGATCAACTCAACATTCGAATGGCCTCTGATGATGTCATTCGCAATAAGTGGTCACGAGGCGAAGTAAAAAAACCGGAAACGATTAACTACCGTACATTTAAGCCTGAAAAAGGTGGCCTTTTCTGCGAGAAGATTTTTGGACCGACGAGAGACTGGGAATGTGCTTGCGGTAAATACAAAAAGATCAAGCATAAAGGCATTGTATGCGACCGTTGTGGAGTTGAAGTAACAGTTTCCAAAGTTCGTAGAAGCCGCATGGCACATATTGAGCTTGCTGTACCTGTCGTGCACATTTGGTTTTTCAAAACAACGCCTTCAAGAATCGGCAATATCTTAGGAATGACGACAGCTGATTTAGAGCGCGTGATTTATTATGAAGAGTATGTAGTTACAGACAAAGGCGAGACAGAGCTTGATAAAAAGCAGCTATTAACAGATCAAGAGTACCGCGAAGCACAAGAGCGCTTTGGTAAAGATGCTTTTGTTGCCAAAATGGGTGGCGAGGCTATACGCGATTTGTTAGCAACGGAAGATTTAAAAGCGCTACTTGCTGATTTGAAAGATAAACTGAAGAAGTCAAAGTCACAGCAAGCGCGTATGAAAATTGCTAAACGCTTAAAAATTGTTGAAGGTTTGATTTCTTCGGAAAACCGTCCTGAGTGGATGGTTCTTTCAGCAGTTCCAGTCATACCACCGGATCTTAGGCCATTAGTTCCTCTCGATGGCGGTAGGTTTGCAACTTCGGACTTGAATGATCTTTACAGACGAGTTATTAATCGTAATAACCGTTTGAGAGCAATCCTTAAGCTGAAAACACCAGAAGTTATCGTCCGTAATGAAAAGCGAATGCTCCAAGAAGCAGTCGATGCACTCTTTGATAATGGTAGACATGGCCACCCTGTGATGGGTGCGGGCAACCGACCATTGAAATCACTTGCAGAGATGTTGAAAGGTAAGCAAGGACGTTTCCGTCAAAACCTTCTTGGTAAGCGTGTGGACTACTCTGGTCGTTCTGTAATCGTCGTTGGCCCTGAACTGAAATTTAATCAGTGCGGTTTGCCGAAGATTATGGCTCTTGAACTTTTTGAACCCTTTATTATTAAGCGCCTTAAAGAGCTTGGTTACGTCTACACTATACGTTCGGCAGAGAAAAAAATTCAGCGCCAAGACCCAGAGGTTTGGGATGTACTGGAAGAGATCATTAAAGGACACCCAGTTTTACTAAACCGAGCTCCAACACTTCACCGACTTGGTATTCAGGCGTTTCAGCCTGTGCTGATCGAAGGAAAAGCTATTCGCGTCCATCCACTTGTCTGTACAGCCTTTAACGCTGACTTTGATGGTGACCAGATGGCTGTGCATATACCGCTTTCTATCGAAGCGCAGATTGAAGCAAAAACGTTGATGATGGCACCAGATAATATCTTCTTGCCCTCATCAGGAAAGCCGGTCACTGTTCCGACGCAGGATATGACACTTGGTCTTTATTATTTGATGTGCGACCCGCTCTATATGCCGGAAGCTCATGGCAAGAAAACAAAAATTTTCAGAAACAGCGAAGAAGTTCTTGCTGCTCTGCACTCAGGTGGAAGCGCCGCGTGGATTGATAATAAGAAAAAAGGACGTCTTGACTTTGATGGTCGCGGTTTACATATTCATGAGCGCATCAAGCTTAGAACAAATGTAGGGATGATTGAAACTACGCCGGGCAGAGTTATTTTCAACACGATTGTGCCAGAAGAGCTAGGTTTCCAGAACTACAATTTGCCGAAGAAGCGACTTTCAGATCTCGTTTTAGAGTGCTACAAAAAACTTGGCCTTGAAGTGACCGTACGTTTCCTCGACAACCTGAAAAGCCTAGGCTTCGCTGAAGCTACTAAAGCGGCTGTTTCCATGGGTGTTTGGGATGTTCGCGTGCCGGTTCTTAAAGGAAAAATCTTGCTTGAAGCACATGCTAAAGTAGCGATTGTGAGAAAGCAGTACGAAGATGGTATTATCACGGAAGGTGAGCGCCATTCGAAGATTGTAACTATTTGGACAGAAGCCTCAGATGTACTTTCAGAAGAGCTTTTCAAGCTGTTAACAGAAGTTACCGATTCGCAGTTGAACCCATTGTTTATGATGATGGATTCAGGTGCTCGTGGTAACAAATCGCAGGTAAAACAGCTAGGCGCACTTCGCGGTTTGATGGCCAAACCATCAGGCGAGATCATCGAAGCTCCAATTACAGCAAACTTCCGTGAGGGCTTGGGGCCACTTCAGTATTCAACGTCTGCTCATGGTGCCCGTAAGGGTCTTTCTGATACAGCGTTGAAAACAGCTGACTCGGGTTATCTTACGCGCCGTCTCGTTGATGTAGCTCAAGATGTGATTATCACTGAAGAGGATTGCGGTACTTTAAATGTATTGAAGTATGCTCCATCAAGCAAGGTCAAGAGGAGTTATTGCCGCTCAAAGATCGTATCTTTGGACGTACTGTGTGCGATGATATCTATCTTCCAGGCGATTCGACAAAGTGCTTAGCGAAAATGGGTGATGTGCTGACGACGCTGCAGGCAGAAGAGATCGATAACGCAGGTATTGAACTTGTGCGTATCCGTTCAGTTCTGACATGCGAGACGCGTCGAGGAGTATGTGCAAAATGCTATGGCATGAACCTTGCCAATGGTAAAAAAGTAAGCCAGGGCGAAGCTGTCGGTATCATTGCTGCTCAGTCGATCGGTGAACCCGGTACGCAGCTTACTATGAGAACGTTCCACTTGGGTGGTATCGCTGCTGCTGGAACAAACCCTGAAATTGTGACATCGAAAGATGGCTTATTAGTCTATCTCGACGTACGTACCGTGCAAAATGAAGAGGGAATTTTTATCTCTCTCAACAAAAACGGTTCGCTCAACGTCGTCAAAGATGAAGGCAGATCAATGGAAGAGTACAAAAAGCTACTTTCCACGAAGTCCTTGGAACCGCTACAAACCTTTGTCATCGAGCTTGGAACAAGAATTTTCTTTGCGGATGGATCCAAGGTGAAGAAGAATACCAAGATTGCTGAGTGGGAACCGCACAATGTACCTATCATTTGTGACCGCCCAGGATATGTTAAATATGAAGATCTAGTTGAAGGTATCTCTACACAGCGTGATGTGAACAAGCAGACAGGACAGACTGAGCTTGTGGTAAAACAGCACCGTGGCGAGCTTCATCCACAAATTGCTATCTATGCAGATCCTGAGTACGAAGAGCTTGTTGGCACCTATGCACTGCCTCCGGGAGCGATCATTTCGGTAAGCGAAGGCGATAAAGTGAAGGCTGGAAAGCTGCTAGCTCGTATTCCGCGTGGCGCTATCAAGACAAAGGATATTACTGGTGGTCTTCCACGAGTAGCAGAACTCTTTGAGGGTCGCAAGCCGAAAGATTCTGCTGAGATTGCTAAGATTGACGGCCATGTCGACTTCCGCGGTGTGCAGAAGAACAAGCGCCTTGTTATTGTACGTGATGAAGAGACCGGTGTAGAAGAAGAGCATCTGATTCCGCATGCAAAACACCTTATCGTTCAGCGTGGAGATCGCGTGGTGAAAGGTCAGCAGTTGACTGATGGTCTTGTCATTCCACATGAAATCCTTGAAGTGTGCGGTGTGCGTGAGCTTCAGAAGTACTTGGTTAACCAGGTGCAAGAAGTGTATCGCCTACAGGGGGTTGACATTAACGACAAGCATATCGAAATCATCGTCCGTCAGATGCTGAAGAAAGTACGCATCATTGACGCGGGTGACACCAATTTCCTCTTTGGTGAGGAAGTGGATAGAAAAGAATTTGAGCTTGAAAACTCTAAAGTGACAAAAGATGGCGGCAAACCGGCACAGGGTGCGCCGATCCTCCTTGGTATCACCAAGGCATCTCTTGGAACAGAGTCCTTCATCTCAGCAGCGTCGTTCCAAGATACAACACGTATCCTCACCGATGCAGCATCGAACGGCAAGACTGATTTCTTGCGCGGCTTCAAAGAGAACGTCATCATGGGTCATATCATCCCAGGTGGCACAGGCTTTGAACTGCACCGTGCAGTGAAGAAATTCATTGATCGTGAATTCGAAGCAGAGCTCTTCTTCGACTTCACCTCACTTCCAGCCGATGCCGTATCAGCATAGTCACAAAAGTCGCGAGAGGCAAAGCCTCTCGCGTTTTTCTCCAAAAAGTCCAGAATGAAAACTATGAATAACAAAAGATTGGCGCAAGAAGCTGCCTTAATGTGGTCTACAAAAGATTTCAAGTTGCTCGATGATCTTTATGCCACAGATTGTATTCTTCATCAGCAGCGCGAAGGTAAAACCATTACTTTTCAAGGTCTTCAAGCATGGCGACAGTACATCGAAGAATTTTACCACGCTTATCCTGAATATCAGGAAAAAGTGATTGAGCAAATTGCTGAAGGCGATAAGGTGGTAAGCCTGATCAAGTGCAGCGCTTTGGATGTGCATTGGGATGGCGTTGTGATTGATCTTATTGAGCGGGGAAAAATTAAAGAAACATGGGCTTGGTTTAAACGAAGTTCAGACGAGTTATGCGGAAAAAAAGGTAGCCAGACGGGTTTAAAGTAAGTCAGAGCGCCAGTAAAGCATGTTACTAATTAAATCCAGAACGTACGTCATATCTTCTCGAAGCAATATGCTTCGAGAAGATAAAATGGTTGGCTTTTTAGGCAAAAAAGTGTTTAAAGAAGGGGAATGTTTGTGAAAATGTATGACTTACACGAGCAGTTGCCTCTGCAATAGTTGGAAGTGTTTGAGCCACTTCACCCATAGCCTGAGCTACACTTGTGATGGAGCTTGTAAAACGCTCAACTTGCTTGGATAGCTTCTTGATACACTTTTCCATTAACTGCATGTCATTGAGCGTTCCCACAACGTCGATTCCACCTGAAAAAATAAAACGTGTGGCAACCATAATTCTAGTAATGATAGAGGATAGATTCGAAATGCTTGTAGTAGTAACCTCTGGTTGAGGAGGTACTTTTTCTGCACCAGGAATTGGAGATCCAGCTCTTGATTTTGGTTTTTCAGGTGAACTTTGAGGATCTTCCAGTCCTCGATATACATGTCTTGGGCTTACTGAAGTTGAAGGGGTTGGGGCCATAGAATTTTTCCTCAAATATAATTTGTTTATTTCCAATCTTTATGTGATTTTAATATTACTAGATTGGTTTTTTCAGCATTTTACAAATATCGTAATTGACGCACAACTACTTTGTTATATAAAAAAATGATATGTTGTTTTGATTCGATTTCGTTCTGTTTTTCAGGAAGCCAAAAGGCTGTTCAGGATGATGTGCGAAGCCAAAATGAGTTATAAATAAAGTAAGTGTGTTTGTATTGTTTTAATCCCAGTAAATCTGTATATTCTTGATATTAGAAATATTAATCGACGCGATGTGCAAGTTTTTTTATATTGGAGTCTGGCCTGCAATTAAAACTCGAACAGCGCTTAATTGTTAATCAGGTATTTATGCAAGCAACAGCTCTAACTTTTTCATCAGCGCTTAGTGTAGTAAGTAGTTCATCTTCATCATCTTCAGTGCCATCTCAAAGTAAAGTCTGTTATATAAAACGTCTTACCAAAGATCTGATTGTGCATGGCATCTTTCCTTATCTTTTTCAACGAGAGGCAGAAGATACACAATTAGAAACAGCTGAAGACTCCTATTTAACAGATAATAAGCGTGCTATTTTTATTACTTCAAGGCACTTTTCTGAACTTGAATCCCATGCGCTTATCATGCGCCCAGATTATCTTGGAGAAGTACTTGTCAAATCAGGTGTTTTTGCGAGCAGCAAGAAAAATATAAAACCTAAAAAGACTTCAGCAAATGGTAATCGCTCAGTAAAAAGAAGCGCTAATAGTTCGAGTGTATCCAATGAGAAAAGTGGTGAGGCTGACAAGGGGCAGCTAACGCGAGCAAAAAATGGAATACAGCCCTATTTTAATAGTATCTTTACGAGAAAAATAACAGTCTACTCAAAAGAGGATCCTGTTTCAAAGCGTGCAAAAAGTGGTAAAAAGAAGCTAACATCAGCTAGAGAAATAGAAACCCGTTTTCTCTTTACTGCGATTGAGATCAGAAACTGCTGGATATCGAAGCAAAAGATTGAGCGTGTTGTTAACACTCAGCGATTCCCAAATTTACGGCACATGGTCTTTGATAATTGTGGTTTGACGCCTCAATTATTTGAAAAACTCGCAATCAAAATGAAGATCACACACCTGGTTCTTAGGGAGTGCAATGGTTATGTAGGTAGCTTTCGTACAACTAAGCGGGCTCTCACTCAAAGCCAATGCACAGTCTTTGCAACCCAGATTGCAAAGATGAAAGCACTCATTTCGTTGAGAGTTGAAGGAGGGGATTCTTTTTTTACTACTGCGCCGCCAGAATGGAATATGTCAAACCTGCAGAATCTCCAGTTTGTAGAACAAAAGCAATTTGACCAGCTGACTTTGTTGCTTACTGCAACTAAGAGTAAGATTCAGGAGTTGAGCCTTGAAAATACTCATTTATCCTCACTTGAGGGTATTACAATGCCTGGTTTGCGACGGTTGAATTTGAATGGTACAACGCTTGATGTAGAAAGACAGATAATGCCATTTATCCGTCGTCATCCACTTCTCGAAGAGATACTGCTAGAGTCGGGGTCTCGGTTGGAACCTTATGAGGTGACTGTAGAACTCATCCAGGCAATTATTTCCTGTAAGCACATCAAAAGGCTT
>JAHFTM010000097.1:6070-6944 GCA_023269335.1 Chlamydiia bacterium | reverse complement strand
TCAGTTTTCTGTAGGCCTTAACGGCGTTGGTTTGAAGGCTGTCAATGCCTTGTCAAGCCATTTTCTTGTGAGAAGTACTCGAGAAGGAAAATACTTTGAAGCTGTCTTTTCAAAAGGGAAGCTTTTACGCACTGGCAATGGCAAAAGCACAGATCCTCAGGGCACTTATGTTGAGTTTGTTCCAGATGAAGAGATCTTTAAAAAATTTCACTATCAACTTGAGCTTTTACGTAAGCGAATCTCATTTTACGCCTTTTTAAATTCTGGCCTGACGCTCGTTTTCAATGGTTTGCCAGTGCAATCCAAGAATGGGCTGTTAGATTTAATTAATGACGAAATTACCGAAGAGAAATTATACACACCACTTCATCATCGCAGTAAAACCCTAGAATTTGCCATCGTTCATACCTCTCATTATGGTGAAAACTATTTTTCCTTTGTCAACGGTCAGTACACAGCCGATGGCGGCACACACCTTTTAGCTTTTCGCGAAGGCCTTGTAAAGGCTGTCAACGAATATGGAAAGAAAAGTTTCCAGGGTGTTGATGTACGCGAAGGTATTGTAGCTGCGCTTTTAGTGCGTATCAAAGATCCTGTTTTTGAATCCCAAACTAAAAATAAACTTGGCAACACGGACATCAAAGGGCCACTTTCACAGGCTGTCAAAGATGCGGTTCTTGATCTTTTGTACAAAAATCCAGAGATTGCAAACAGCATCATTGAACGTTCTGTCTTTAATGAAAAATTGCGCAAAGAGCTGTCGGCAGTACGGAAAGAGGCCAAAGACAAGCAGAAAAAAATATCCCTAAAGATCCCCAAGCTTCGCGATTGCAAATTTCATTTGCATGAAGATGTACCGCGAGGGGAAGAATCG
>JAHFTM010000097.1:0-6060 GCA_023269335.1 Chlamydiia bacterium | reverse complement strand
ATTTTTTTAACTGAAGGTGATTCAGCGAGCGCCTCGATTGTGGCATCGCGCGATCCTATGACGCAGGCTGTATTTCCTTTGCGTGGAAAGCCTTTAAATGTGTTTGGGATGAAGATAGATCAGCTCTATCGTAACGAAGAGATGTATAATCTTATGTGCGCCCTCAATATTGAAGCCGGGCTTGAAACACTGCGCTACAATAAAGTGGTGCTGGCAACAGATGCAGATGTGGATGGAATGCATATTCGCAATTTGCTTATCACCTTCTTCCTCACCTACTTTGAAAGCCTAGTTGTCAATGGTCACCTTTTTATTTTAGAGACACCGCTCTTTAAAGTGCGCGATAAGGATAAGACGGTCTACTGTTATTCAGAACTTGAACGAGATGCGGCCTTGAAAAACTTTTCTAAAACTAAAGTAGAAGTAACGCGCTTTAAAGGGCTTGGCGAGATTTCGCCTGGTGAGTTCAAGCAATTTATCAATAAAGATATGCGGATTATCCCTGTGACGATAACCATGCTATCGGATGTGTCACCCATGCTTACTTTTTACATGGGCAAAAATACGCCGGAGCGTAAATCGTTTATTATGCAACATCTCATCCAAGAAGAGGTGTAAGGTACAATTATGCAAGATGTAAAACATTTGATGCGCGATCATTATTTGCGCTATGCTTCCTATGTTATTTTAGACCGTGCCATTCCTCACATTATTGATGGTTTGAAGCCAGTCCAAAGAAGAATTTTGCACACTTTGTTTAAAATGCATGACGGAAAGTTTCATAAAGTGGCTAACGTTGTTGGCCAAACTATGGCCTACCATCCGCATGGCGATGCTCCGATTAGTGAGGCGCTGGTCAACTTAGCCAATAAGGGTTTCTTACTGGATACACAAGGTAATTTCGGTAACCTCTTAACAGGTGATTCAGCGGCTGCATCAAGATATATTGAGACAAGACTTTCACCACTTGCAAAAGAAGCTGTCTTCAATCCGCAGCTTACTGCCTACATACCTTCATATGATGGTAGAAACTCTGAGCCCGTTGTCTTTCCATGTAAGCTACCACTTCTTTTGATGCAGGGTGCTGAAGGCATTGCAGTTGGCATGTCGACGAAGATTTTCCCTCATAATTTTAGGGAGCTTTTAGAAGCTGAAATAGCCATTTTAGAAGAGCGTTCATTTCGCATTATTCCTGACTTTCCAACGGGTGGCCTTGTCGATGTTTCTGAGTATGATAAAGGGCGTGGAAAAGTACGTTTGAGAGCAAAAATTGATATCAAAGATGCCAAGACGATTGTCATTCGTGAAATCTGTTACGGCACGACAACCGAATCACTGATTCATTCAATTGATGAAGCTGCGAAAAAGGGGAAGCTGAAAATCGATTCGATCCATGACTATACGGCTGAAAAAGTAGAAATCGAAGTAAAGTTGCCTCGAGGTCAGTATGCAGAAGAGATTATCGATCATCTGTATGCCTACACAGAATGTGAAGTGGCCATCAGTTCACAGATGGTGGTTATTAAAGATAGCAAGCCTATTGAGACTGATGTCGATGAGGTGCTGCGCTATCATGTAGAACAGCTACAAAGCTATTTGAAGGCAGAGCTCCAAATCGATGAAAAAGAGTGTTTAGCACAGATTTTTGACAAGACGTTAGAGCAAATCTTCATTGAAAACAGGCTGTATAAGAACATCGAAGAAGTTGAAGAATATGAAAACGTCTACAAGGTGCTTGATAAGAGTTTCAAACCGTATCTTGAACTCCTCGAGAGAGAGCCAGTAAAAGAAGACTATGAACGTCTTTTGAATATCCCCATTCGCCGCATTGGTCGCTTTGATATTCAGAAAAATCAGGAAGATATCAAGGCTATTGGTGGCAAGCTTCAAAAAGTAAGAACGCAGTTGAAAAAGATCAAGGAATTCACCATCAGCTACTTGAAAGGTCTGATTGATAAATATGGCGATGAGTTTCCAAGAAAAACTAGGATCAAGCGCTTAGAAGAGGTGGACATGCGGGCGCTAGAAACTAAAGAAATAGAGGTAGGCTTTGATGTAAAGAGTGGCTATTTGGGAACGAAGGTCACTGGATCTGAAAAGATTACCTGCACAAACTTTGACAAGCTTTTGGTGATGTATAAGAGCGGTAGCTACAAGGTGATGAATATCCCTGAAAAACAGTATATCGGGCAAGAAAAAGACAAAATTGTGCATGTGGGGCCAGCGGATAAAACAACGCTTTTCTCAGTTTGTTATCGAGAGCCAAAAACAGGCTTGGCCTATGCCAAGCGCTTTATTATCAAGCAGTTTATCCTAGACAAAGTCTATCGTTTTATAGAAGAAGAAATGCAGCTTCTTTATTTTTCTAAAGAGAGTGCACTTAAGCTTTTAGTGCAGCTTGTGCCAAAGCCTAAGCAGAAGGTTGCAGCGCAAGAATTTGACTTTGCCAAGGTGGCTACAAAAGGCGTGCAGTCGCAGGGTAATCGCATAGCCACACGCCCTGTGATGGAAATCAAGAAAATGCCATGACAGTTTTGGTGGGGGAGAAGGGCAGCGTTTTGGAAGTGATCTGTGATGATGAGACGATCCACACGTGCGACAAGAAACTATTTTCAAGAAAACTGAGCAAGCGAGAGTATGCATCGAAGGAGGAGTTTGAAGAGCAATTTTTTGAGCTTGAATACAAAGTTGCTTTTGCCTTTTCTCTTCGAAAAATTGCATTGAAAAGTTTCCATTCACAAGAGCTGAAACAGCTCTTACAAAAAAGACTCATTCGAGAGGTGACTATTCAGCGCCTACTCACCTATTTTTCTGAAAAAAAATGGCTGCAAGATGATGAGTGGCTGGAATTTTTTGTAGACAAGCTGATCAAACAGGGAAAAAGTGCACATGAAATCTTTCATAAAGCCAAAGCGCGAGGCATTGCTAAAACAGCTCTTGTGCCCTTTTTTCAAAATAAGAACAAAGTAAAGGAGGCTTTGCTTCTACTGATTACTAAGCGCTATCCACAGCTTCTAGATAAAAAAAGCACACTTTCGATAAGACAAAAAGCAGTAGCCGCTCTCATTCGTAAAGGCTTTCCTGTAGATGAGATAAGAAGTGCTCTCTCCGAGTGTACATAATATATTTAGTATAAAAATTAGTTTAGTTTACTTTATCTTTATTTCATATATACAATCATAGCGTTCATTAATTTTAAATGAGGATACTGTTATGGCTATTTCTAGCGTTACTCAAGCCGATCCATTGTTATTACAAGCACTTGCTGCGTCAGTAGCTGAAAAAAAGCTGCAAGATGAAATGGCGCAAGCAATTGCCGCTTCAAAAAATGAGACTGTAACGAGAGATGCGCTTGCTAGAGTAATTGACTTGTCTCAAGATGAATTGGGCGAAGGTGATCTAAAACATTCGCTCGATTCAGCAAAAGCAACAAGTACAAATGTAACAAGCGATAGTGCCTTATCTTCAAGTTCTTCAAGTTCTTCAAGTTCTGTAACTGCGCCAAATGTCTCAGCTAAGTCGCCGAAAGCAGCATCAGTTGCACCACTAGAGCATGCGCAGGCGGTATTGCAACCTAATATACGAGATCTGATCGCTCGTTGTGAAGCAGCAGTTTCAGTAGCAAACAATTCGCAAACAGTAGGTATATCTGCAAATTTAGTGAGCTTGGCTGAATCCGTTACAAGTGAAACAGCGGCAGCCTCTACAAGCGCAACTGTTCCATCTTTGAGTATTGCAGCTGAAGAGGTGAGAACAGTTATACCAGTTGAGCCGATCAAGCAACAATTTAGCAAACACTATGTTGTCGAGGGGATTGTTCATAATGGGGTGCTTCGCTGGGTACACCGCTTTGCAGGTGAGGATGAAACAACCAATCTTAGTACAATTCCAATAAAAATAAGTGATAAAATTCTTGCTTTAGAAGAGGCTGTGGATCCTCGAAAAGCTCTAGAAGATGAGCTAGAAGAGGCTGAGGCGTCGATGGGCAAACAGGTAAATCTGTTAATTTGAAAATAGACGCTTTGCGTTCATCATAAAAAAGGGCGGCCTCATAGCTGCCCTTTGTGTTGAAATTGCAGTAAAAAAGAGTTCAAGATACCATAGCGCGCTTGATAAAAATCAATGCAACTCTAGAAAAACTACCGCACATTCAGGTTACTCATGACTAACACAGCTCTCATGCCCTTGTCACAGCCTCACAGGCAGTACCCCACGACATTTACATATCCAAGCCCAACGCCAAGCTTTCCGTTTCAAGGTGGCAGTTTGAAAGAAGTGCTTCTTTTTACAGCAGTGCATGAGCCAATTGATTTTGATAAACTTGTACGCATACATATAAAAACAGGTAGTGATGAAAATAGAGAAATACTTTACTGGACTGCAAAAACTTGTGCGAATGACCTCAGAGTAGCTCTGCCTGGAACGCAGCAGGCGAAGATGAAGCTTGTCTTTTCACGCATCATTGCCTGTGCTGAAGTCATTAGGAAGGTAAATTTCGAAACGGCACCGCTAGTTCTGTATGAGGCTTTCGCAGTTGCTTCGTACATAGAAATAGTACTTAAAAATATGGATAGAGGCACTATTCAGTATCTTTCCAGATCAAAAACACTACTTTCAAGAGCGCTTCAGTATGATAGCAGTACAAAAAAAATAGCAATTATAGCAAACAAAAGTGTGGCTTGGTTTAAAGGGGCTGGCTCTTTTAAAGACACCCGCAGTGCTCTTTTTTTATCAGCAGAAGATCCTAGCTGGCATCCACAGTATGCAATCCATTGTCTGACAAATGCAACTCTTGATGATGGGGAACGAGAGACTACGCTGCAAGAATTCGTCAATCATGCAAAACTAGTTGATGTGCGCTCGGTAGCCCGGTTTCAAAACTGGACCAAGTGTATTCTAAGTTGCGGAACGCCAGCACTTAGTTCTATTGTGGCGGGTTATCAAACAAGTTTGGCTAACTACTTAGAGACTCAAGGGGAATTCAGTTTGTCTGACAAACTGAATATAACTTTCGACCTCCTCGAAGGGCTTTTAGCTATGCACACAAAAAGAATGGCACATGGTGATATTAAGCCTGCAAATCTTGTTGCTACGAAATGTGCTGGTGCAGGAGTGAAAGCTGCTTACATTGATTTTGGTGCATCGTGTGATTTTTCAGAAAATCAAGAGATACATTGTATAGTTTCTTATGGCTATTACGGTTCAATCGATTATACAGCGCCTGAGCTTTTCGCAATTGAGAGCGTCAAGTGGCCTGAAAAGAGCGTTTATGGATTTGATATTTTTGCTCTTGGCGTGACTCTTCTTCAACTGTTTTACCTGCAGCTTCAAAGGTTGATGGACGGAAAAGTGACCTTTCGCGTGCTGCCTTGGCAGAAGTTGATTAGAGATAGCTATGGCAATTATAACGAAAAGCTAGGTCAGTATAACGATTCTGAGTTGATCCGTCAAAACCAGGAGAGATTGAAAGAGGCTTTGAACACGCATATAAAAACGCCGATTGCTGCTTTACAGGGTCGAGAGCAATTAAACCCTGCAGAAAAGCTTGAGCTTGTACTTTTATGTCTAGCCCACCCAGATCCAGAGGAGCGTATGAGCCTTCAAGAAGCTTTAAATCAAGTAAGAAATATCATGTAAATAAAACGTTTTTAAAGAGTTATTTGATTATTAAATGTTTTTGTTGTACAATGAGTGTAGATTGAATGTAGATTATGCGCCTAACAAGGCAGAAAGGGGGTAAAAATGGCACCAATAGATCCAGTCGCTTCCGCAAGTGCTGCTACAAATCCTGAAGTTACAGGCTCGAGCGGCTCAGCGCTTCCAAGTTCTTTACAAAATATGGCGCCGATAGCGGGCAGTACGTGGGCAGACCTTACCGCATCACCTTCAGGTCAAGCGTTTGTAAAGGTTTTACAGGATGCTATGACTCTTCAGATGGCAACTGAGTGTAAGCGTCATAATCAGCACCTCGTTGAAGCTATGAAAGAAGCGCGTCGCAATGCTCAGCAGTAGTTTCAGTTAAAACTCACTCGAACAATTTTTGATTTGGGCTACTAAGTT
>JAHFTM010000096.1 GCA_023269335.1 Chlamydiia bacterium | reverse complement strand
TGGTGGGCCATGCCTTGCATCTACAAGCATGGAGCAGGGGCGCCTTGCAGCTCGTCATCCTTTTGGCTCTGAAACACACCTTTTCCCCAGCGTCTATCCCGTAGGTATCTATAGTATTCCAGAAATTTCTACTTGTGGTTATACAGAAGAAGATGTGAAAGAAATGGGCTTTCGTTATGAGGTAGGCCGCGCTTATTACTATGAAATTGCCCGTGGTCATATTGATGGAACGAATGTTGGTCTTGTGAAGCTCATTTTTCATGCAGATACTCTGGAACTTTTAGGTGTGCATATCATCGGGCGTGGAGCAACAGAAACCGTGCACATTGGCCAGGTGGCCATGAATTTTCATGCACGGATTGACTTTTTTATTGACCAGGTCTTTAACTACCCCACCTATGCTGAGGGTTATCGAGTAGCAGCTCTTAACGGCTTAAATAAAATCAAACGTTTCCGCTAATAGTACCAATCAGTAAAGAAAGCAACATGCGTACTCAAAGCTGTTTTGGCAGATAAAGAAGTAACTATTCTTGCTTGCAATTCTCCCTTAGCTCCTGTATCACTTGCTTCACAGGCTGTTTGGTAAGTTGTGGTAGCAGTAACAATTGCATTTTGTGTTGTGTTCATACTATTTTACTCCTTTTTAAGTGGGTGTCACACTATTTTGTAATTATTAAAAACAAATAAAGAAAGAGGTGCGGTATGGCGACAGCAGCTAAAACAGTAACTATTCCTTGTCCAAATTGTGAGTGTTCCCTTGTACTATCTCTCCAACATCAAAACAAGCCGTTGGGACTACCAAGTAGTGCTCCAGTTGCACAACAGCCGCCAAGTGTGCCGCCTGCAGCTTCCAAAAAGAGCTGTGCAAGTTGGGCTTTTAGTAAGCTTGTTTGGGGTGTAGGAAAGGTAGCTAGCGTCTTTTGTGGTTCTGCTTCCAACCAGTTAACAAGTGGGTCCTGTGTGAATCTTGGAGTAAAAGCAGTGTATTGTTTGAAAGATATTCAAAAGCTTCCGCAGCAGTTTATGACGATGAACCTAACTTTAGCAGGCAACACTACCATCACTGCAATAAAAGAGATGGTTACTCAGCAATTTTCTGGTGAAACATTAGCGGAGTTTTCTGCCTGCGGACAAGCAGGGTTGGACTCTTTGGATATTATGCCATCGAGTGCACTTGTAGTAGCTATAGCTACCGATACCCTAGTTTCACAAGTGTTGCTTGCGGCTATCGGTGCTTCGTGGCTGACAACAGCGCTTCAAATGGGTGCGAGTCTTTATGCCTCGAGTTATGCTTGTGGAGGCACTGTAAAAGACGTCAAAGAGCTTGTCATAGGTTATACGATTTATCGCTTAGCTGACGGAATATACAACTACATGACAAAAACATGACTCCAGCCTTTTTAAAATTATGCGGCTTTCAGATCACAAATATTTTTTTGTGTTTTTTCAGCTCTCTTTTTTAGATCAGGAGTTACTTGATGAGAGGCCTTTGCTTGAGAGCCTACTTGCGTAATCACTGTTTTCAATACAGAGAGGTTCTCTTTTGAACACATATTATGCGTTTTCAAAAAATTGCACATATTGCTGCAGCTGTTGATAGTTTCATTAATGTTATTATCAAAACTACCTTTATTGCCACATGGTTCACAGTTTAGTTTGCCTTCTTGAACTTTCAGAGTGTAGGCTTGGCTTTTAAGATCTAGATTGTTGTTACTCATAGCGGGCTCTCCTTTTATAGTTTATCTTATAATAAAATAATTATCACATTAAATAATTTTTAATCAATATAATTAAATAATTATTTATATATTATGATTGGTAGTGGAATTCATTTTATTACTAACTATTTAGGCTTACTCTTATTTTGCCTTAGTGTAACGAATTTCACCCTCTTTACAGATTAAAGTCAGCTTGTCAGTATCCTGAATTTCACCTTTTAAGATGGCATCGGACAATAAGTTAACGACCTTTTGTTGAATCAAGCGTTTTAAAGGCCGTGCTCCATAGAGTGGATCATAGCCTTCCTCAGCTAAAAGCTCTAGTACCTCTTTTTTCCAACTTAGCGTTATGTTACGCTCTAGCATCCTGCGATTCAAGCGGTTGAGCTGAATAGTCACAATTTTTTCCATGTCTTCACGCTTCAGCGGTAAGAAGGGGAGTATGTCATCTAAACGGTTGATGAACTCTGGCCTGAAATGCGCTTTGATAATTGGTGCAAGCAGAGTCATGATCTCCTCTTTTTTATCAAGTTTTGCACCAGCCTCTTGGCGCTGTAGAAGGATTTCAGAGCCTAAATTTGAAGTCATGATAAAGAGAGCATTTTTACAGTTGACGGTTCTTCCTTTACTGTCCGTGATCCGCCCTTCATCAAATATTTGCAATAAGATATTGAAGACATCATGATTTGCCTTTTCAATCTCATCAAAGAGCACAATAGAATAGGGTCTGCGACGTAGTGCTTCTGTGAGCTGTCCACCCTCATCGTAGCCTACGTAGCCAGGTGGTGAGCCGATGAGTTTTGACACCGAATGCTTTTCCATATACTCAGACATATCAAGGCGAATAATGGCATCTTCTTGGTTGAACAGCTGCTCTGCCAAGGCTTTAGCAAGCTCTGTTTTACCTACACCCGTTGGTCCCAGAAACAAGAAGGCCCCCATAGGTCTTCCTGGATCGCTCAATCCTGCTCTTGATCGACGTATAGCCTCTGATACCGCTTTGATGGCAAATTCTTGTCCTATAACGCGCGCGTCTAGTGTTTTTTCAAGATGCAGTAGCTTTTCAGCGTCACTTGCCAGCATTTTTTGTACTGGGATGCCTGTCCATTTAGAAACGATATGAGCGATCAGTTCTTCATCAACTTCTTCTTGTAAAAGTCTTGCTGGCTTTTCATGCAGCTTTTTTTCAGCTTCTTCGATTTCTTTTTGCAGTGCTGGAATCTGGCTGTAGCGTACCTCTGCAACCCTTTGATACTCTGATTTTCTTTCAGCTTCTTCTTCCTGGAAGCGCAAACGCTCAAGCTTATCTTTTTTTTCTTTTACTGAGTGAATCAGTCCCTTTTCCTGCTCCCATTCCTGCTTTAAGACAGAAAGTCCTTCTTTGATATTAGCAATTTTTGCTTCTAGTTTTTTGACCTCTTGGCGGGCGCTTGGCGTATCTTCGCGCTTCAGTGCTTCTTGTTCGACGATCAAAGATGCGAGCTCTCGTTCTTTTGTGTCTATTGGCAGTGGCCTGGAATCTAACTGCATGCGAATTAAGCTTGCTGCTTCATCAATCAAATCGATTGCTTTATCAGGTAGTCTGCGGTCTGGTAAGTAGCGTACAGAAAGTAGTACTGCGGCATGAATGGCACCTTCTGTAATTCGTACACCATGGAAGATTTCATACTTTTCCCTTAGCCCTCGCAAAATAGCTATAGCATCTTCGACAGTGGGTTCAGTGATTACAATAGGTTGAAATCTGCGCTCTAGTGCAGCATCTTTTTCGATATGTTTTTGGTACTCATTGAGCGTTGTAGCACCAATGCAGTGAAGTGTACCACGGGCAAGTGCTGGCTTTAAAAGATTGGCAGCGTCAATTGCTCCTTCAGCTGCTCCTGCGCCAACAAGCGTGTGCACCTCATCGATAAAGAGAATGGTTTTGCCTTCGTTTTCTTCTACCTCTTTTAAAATGTTTTTCAGGCGCTCTTCAAACTCGCCACGAAATTTTGTTCCAGCGACAAGACTACCCATGTCGAGTGCAAAAAGCTGTTTGTTTTTGAGTGAATCAGGAACATCTTCTTGTACAATTCTGTGTGCAAGGCCTTCTACAATGGCTGTTTTTCCAACGCCAGGATCACCGATGAGCATGGGGTTATTTTTTGTTCTGCGACTCAACACTTGAATCGTTCTTCTAATCTCTTCATCGCGACCGATAACAGGGTCAAGTTTACCTTTCTTGACAAGCTCTGTTAAGTTTTTGCAATACTTTTCTAGTGCTTGTAGATTTGATTCTGCTGTAGGTGAATCCATATGATTTGAGCCTCGAATGTTTTGAATAGCTTGTTCTACTTCTTTTGTAGATAGCGGATGACTATTTTTAAAGCTAGAAAAGGGTTCGCCTCCATTTTTCCAAAAGGCAAGAAAGAAGTGGTCTGAGCTGAGGTAGCTGTCATGTAACTCTTTAGCTATGCTTTGAGCTTCTTGGATACGGTTTTGCAGCGAGCGGGCAGGGGTTGGGGGCTGAGGCTCAGTAAAGGTAGGGAGTGTGCTCAGATAGCTTTCTGTTTTTTGAGAAAGCTCTTTCGCAGGTAGCTGTAAGGTTTTTAAAATGGTTTGAAAGTAGCCTTGGGTTTCTTGTAAAAAACCGTAAAGAAGATGAGCATCGCTCACTTCGGTGTGATGTAGCTCTTCTGCTTTTGAAAAAGCTGCTTGAATAGCCGTGGCAACGGCTTCTGTAAAATTAGGCTGTGCCATACTGATTTCCTCCCACTCCTAAAATCGTCATTGTAGAGCACAGTCTATTTATTCACAAATGGCAGGAATAGTGACAACTAAGCCAAAAACTTAGAGTGATAAAGGAATGATTATATGTAAATTAATAATTTTATTAAATAAAATATTTCTATTAATTAAAGTCTGTTTTGTTTATAGTTATCAACTAATTATTAAAAATAAGGTGTAGTTGATATGAGTACAGATTCTATTTCAATACAAATTCGAGTTGAAAGTGTTCATAATGTTGTTTGTCCACTCACAAAAAAAACAGTTCAAAGTCTCATGGATGGACATCTATTTCATCAATTGCCACGTCCTTACATAGTTGCCTTGGTAGTTAAAAATGATGGTGCGAGTATTATAGTAGATGGAGTTGCTTTACAAGCATTCGAAAAGACATATGAAAAAGTACATTATTTCATTGTAAGAGATAAAAAAATTGGCTTTGTCCATTTTAATTCATTCGGTAAAGAAAGCTCACTTTTTGAACAGGCTATAGTGCTCGCTGGGTCCTGTGAAAAATCACCGAATGTCACTGCTGCTAGAAAGTTTTTACTTTTTAATAAGTGTGTGTCAACTAGTTGGGCACTTGACATCTGCGAACAGATGCTAGTAGATGACCCAAACGATGCATTTGCGCTTTCAGAGCTAGGAAATATTTCTAGAATAAATGGTGACTTAGAAAATGCTGAAAAGTTTCTTATGCGCGCTCTTGAGATTGATCGATCCTGTACTTTTAGTTGGACATCGCTTGCTTGTCTTTGTCAGCATAAAGGATTGCAAGCAGAGGCTTATGCTCTATTTTCAAAAGCACTTGGAAAACAACCAGAGGATATAGAAATACAGAGACTCTTCGAAGATTTTTTACAGCAAGACACAGCTCTTGTTCGACTGAGGGCAAATCTTGGGTATTGCATGGATTTAGTTTCTATCCATACTGTACTTGGTGAGATCTATAAGCAAATGGATCAAAACAAAAAGGCGATACAGCATTTCCAGGCAGCTCAAAGGCTAGCGCCTGAAAATGGTTGTGTGCTTGCATTATTAGGAAATAGTCTTCGTAAAGAGATGATCAATGAAGATGTGACAGAAAAGAGTCTTGATCAGGTGCAAAAGTATTTTGAAGCGGCTATCACATGTGGTTATGACAATTCTTTTGTCAGATCGAGGCTTGCAGATGTTTACAGAATGCAAAAAAAGCATGATGAAGCTTATTTTCAATGTAAACTTGCCTTAGAATTAAATCCTAGTAATGCATTTACACATATGCAGCTTGGCACGTTTGCAATGGATGCGATGCAGTTTGATTTAGCAGAAATACATTTCAAAAATCTTATAGCTTTAAAGCCAAGCTGGACAGTGAGCTATGAGATGTTAGGCACTCTTCGTAATCATGAAAAAGTAGGCAGTGAAGAAGCGCAAAGCTTGTATGAAAAAGCAATTGCGCTTGATCCGAATAACAAAAATGCCGTGAAAAAACTGCAGAAAGTCATTCAGGAAAGATCAGAAGAGAATGCTATCGAGCAGTTTCTTATATAGTTTATTACGGATAAGGCACATAAGTATGGCTGATTTGCTTCCAGTGACGCCCCTGTCTTTGCCAAATATCCATGGATGGGCCACTGACTACATGTTTGCCTTTAGCAGTAAAATTATAAGTGACGACAAGAGCATCGTTATGGCGTGATGCAACGAGTTGTGAGATTTTAAATTTTGTTAGTGTAAGGTTTTTGAGCCCAGAAATCTGCTGGCTTCTAGTAAAAGATCCTGAGATATTCATTCCTTGAAATTGAGGGGCGAGTAAGTTGGAATAGGCGTGGACATGTTGATGTTTCACAGCCGTCCAAAAGCGCTTCACAAGTTTTTTAGCGAGCTGTTCTGTGGGAGTGTGAAACGTTTCTTCTGCATATGCGTTCTGACTTGTTCCTACTACTCCAAGTGCCACAAGTGAGCTGACTAAACCGAGAGTACAAACACGTGTAGCTTTTCGTGCAATGAAACTCAACATCATAACAACACCTCTTAGGTGAATGGTTAAAATTGTTACAGTAGTGAGCACTTTTGTTGTTGTCTAGAGCAATTTATACATGTCATGTGTGCATTGTGAAAGTACGATGAGTGATGCCAGGTAATTTTGATGACATTGAGATAGCCTTTTTTACTAAATTGCATTGATTATAGCGAAAATGTAGTGATAGTTATTACTACATGTTTAGGAAAAGCTAGAAATTTGCTTTCGTGTTTAAAATAAATACTTTATATATACGCTTATAACACGATACTACTGGGGGAGTTTTTTATGGCGTCGATTGAACAGGGTCAGGGGGCCGATAGAGCATATCCGAACAGAGAATCAATGAGGAATCTGATCGATGATAAAGGTGGCGCAGGAGCCAAACTTGTTGGCACCGTTCAATCAGCTGTTTTACAAAAGACAGAGCCCTCTAGCTCTCCTGGGAAAGTGAGAGCAAGCAAGCTTGTGCCTCTTGGCAATTTCAAAAAGATGCTCACAATTAGCTTACGAAAATCAGCAAACGCAGTTATGGAGGATGGAGACTTTATAACAATAGTCAGAAA
>JAHFTM010000095.1:1513-7078 GCA_023269335.1 Chlamydiia bacterium | reverse complement strand
TTTACCGGTGGCGATTACCTACTGGATCATTAAATTTGTCATTAATCTTATTACAGGCCCCTTTGAGTCATTTGTTGGGACACTTCTTGTAAAACTAGATTTCCTTACGGAGGCGACTATTTATTCTCATGAGCAGCTCATCATGATCTTCTCAAAGGCCTTTATTATCATTGCTCTTTTTCTTTTGATTATACTTGTAGGAGTTATTGGGCGATGGTTTTTCTTCCACTCATTATTTCGTCTCGCTGATCATATTTTGCATGCTATCCCAATCATTAATAAAGTGTATCTTGCCTGCAAAGATTTTACCTCAGCTATATTCTCACCAAAATCGGGCTCTTTCAGCCAAGTTGTTTTAGTACCCTTTCCATCAAAAGAGCATTTAAGTATCGGCCTTATCACCTCGGAATTCAAAGCTGAGGCTTTGAAAGGTGGTGATGATGAGCTTGTGTGCGTCTTAATTCCAGGTACACCAAATCCTACTATCGGCTTTCTTTTGATGTTTTCCAAAAAGCAGCTCATTATCACAGACATGAAAGTTGATCAAGCGATCAAATATGTGATGTCCTGTGGATCAGTACTACCCCAAAACCTCACTTCGCGATTAGTTCTGAGATCAACTAATTAATAGCACTACAACTGCTGAAGAAGATCAAGCATGACGCTTTTGGAATATATTTACTACTGGCAAAAAAGTGAAGAAAACTACTCCAATGAACGGACACTATTTGACTATTCGTTGAGAAATTTTTAGTTGAGATCTCTCATTTTTTAGCTATTATGCCTTTACTAAATGAACTGCTGTTTTGTCTCTATTTCTAATGACCAAAAAGCACCCCCTCCTTATAATTGCGCGTTTATTTTAAATTCTGCCTTGGAGGCTCCTTTCGACTCTCAAAAAACAAAAAAAGATGCTTTTTCATCACGTCTAGGCTTTATACTCAGCACAGCAGGCTCTGCTATTGGCCTTGCCAACATCTGGAAATTCCCCTACATCGTTGGAAAATTTGGCGGTGGTGCTTTCATTGCTCTTTATCTTATTTTTCTTGCCTTGATCGGTATACCTGCTTTCATCTCGGAGGTGCTCATAGGGAAGAGTACCCAAAAAACGCCGGCCCTTGCTTTTCAAGAGCTCTCTGGTACAAAATCTTTATTCTGGAAAAAAACTGGCACACTTACCATTTGGACAGGTTTCTTGGTCAGCTCATTTTATAGTGTTATTGCAGGCTGGATCTTGGGATACAGCTTTCAAGCAGTTATGGGCAGACTTTCTGATATCCATGACATCCCCTCTGCGCATACACACTACATCACTTTGATGGGTGATCCTCTCTGGACAACCTTTTTCCATGCTCTTTTTATGGGGATGTGCCTCTGGTTCTTACTTGGTGGCATTAAAAAAGGCATTGAGTTTTGTAATAAGCTGTTTATGCCGCTTTTTTTTCTTATCCTTTTTATCATTGCAGGCTATGCTCTGCGGCTAGACACTGCAGACTCTGTTTTGTCATTTATGACTTCACTTGATTTTACCTCAATACCTCCACAAGCAGTCATTATTGCACTGGGTCATGCGTTTTTTACCTTGAGCGTAGGTCAAGGTACACTTGTGACCTATGGAAGCTACTTAAAACCTAAAGAAAAAATGCTCTCAAGTTCAGTGTACGTGATTGTAGCAGACACTCTTGTTTCACTTTTGGCAGCTTTTTGCATCTTGAGTATTGTGTTTTCTGCAAATATGGAAATGGAATTTGGCCCAGGACTCATCTTTGAAACACTGCCTACCATCTTTTCCAAGATTACTTTTGGATCTGCTTTTTCAGTACTCTTTTTCTCTTTAGTATTCATAGCAGCACTGACATCGCAGGTATCTGCGCTTGAACCGTTGATTTCACATTTGGCACAAAATAGCCAGCTACAAAGAAAAAAAGCTGTGTGGATTGTCACTTCAGCATCCTTTTTACTTGGAGTGCCAAGTGCACTTTCAATGAATGTGTTGAGTACATATACATTTTTTAACCTTAGTTATCTCGAGGTGATGAATTTTATTACTACCTCAATACTCATACCGCTTGGTGGTTTTGCGGCTGTTATTCTTGTAGGATGGCGCTGGGGTATCTTCAAGGCGCTAAAAGCGCTTCATCTGCATCAAAGAACATTACGTGCCTACTTCATGATAACAATTAAATTTACTGCCCCTATTCTTATCGCATTCGTTTTTTTACATGCCTTAGGTCTTATATAAACATATGCGATGTGAAAGTTTTAATACTGGTACATCGCATGAAACATGGTTATTTTTAAACTATTTCATTGACACCATTCACTTACTTCAAGAAAAGCACATAAAAACCATTGAGAGAAACTCGTAAAAATTGTATAGTGCTTCATCAATTTACAAGTAAGGAGCAAAGAGCTTTATGGTACGTCTAAGTAAAGTTGCCCGCATGAGAGCCGTTTCTAAAAAGAGACCAGCGAAACCGCAGATAAAAACAGGGCCTTTAAAAGAAAACCTTCCGCAAGGTTTTAAAGAACATAAAAATGCACTCGCAGGCGATTTAGCAGGCCGCGCATTCATTGCAAAAATTAAATAACGAAAATTGATTGAAGGTGAAGAGAGTATGTCAAGACATCCAAGCTTTGGTAAGTCCACAAAGTCAGAAAAAAAACGTAACGTTTTAAAACGTTTTGAGCGCATTGAAAAGCTCAAAAAACTTGGCCGCTGGAAAGATGGCGAAAATAAGCGCGTCACTGGTCTGCCCAAAACAGCAATTGGCGAATGAATCAAGCGCAATTTATTGGAGTGCGGCGGCTTGACGCCGCTCTTCTTAGCATCGACCAGACAACGTCACTATACATACACAAAGTCAGAAGCTATAGCCCTGAAATTTGGGCGCATGGGCAATAGCATGAAATGCTACATCCAAAATAGTCAAAAAGAGCTCTCCATCACTCCCATAAAGCAAAAAATTACTCAAGTTGCAAAAAGTGTTGTTGCTTTAGAAAAAAAAAACACAAGCTACGACGAGGTGAGCCTTTACTTTGTCAGCGATGCCCAGATGCGCAAGCTTCACAACGAATTCTTTAATGATCCCTCTTCCACAGACTGCATCTCTTTTCCTTTCGATGATCCGGAAGAGCATGAAAAAGATCTCATAGCAGAACTTTCACCTAGCGGTAAAATTTTAGGTGAAATATTTGTCTGTCCAAAAACCGCAATCGAGTATGCTGCAAAACATAAAAAAAATCCTTACGATGAACTTGCTCTCTATATTGTTCATGGCCTTTTACACCTATTAGGTTACGATGACATTGAAATAAACGAGCGAAAAAAAATGCGTAAAGCAGAAAAAAAACATCTTCAAGAACTTATCTCAAAGGGAATTATACCATTTTTATCATGACTTTATCTTTTAGCCCTTTTTTTGCAGTAACTCAGCTCAACCAAGACATTGAACCGCTTATCTTGCCCTTTTTTTCGATCTTTTCACTCTTTGCTTTATTTTTTATTTCCACCTTTTTACATGTAGCAAGAAGACTAAGAAAAGAGACCACTCAAAAGTATCTACATGACTCACATTTATTGTACTTTAAGCTACACAAGTTTTTATTTGGTGAAAATCTGGATACACTTTTATTTTGCCTTACCTGTGTACAGCACATCCTACGCATCTTTGTTATCCTTTTTTTATACGCTGCATTTCTTGGGGAATCAAGCAACTGTAACTACCTTCTTTCATCTGCCTGGCGCTCCTTTGTAGAAGCAACTCAATTTTTAGGATTTTTAGTTCTTACAATTCTTGCCTTCATCTTATTCGGGGATGTTTTGCCACGTATGTGGGCCTATCATAAAAGCATGAAAGCCGCACAAATTTCTACGCCATTTTCTTCTCTTTTCCTCTTTCTCTTCCTTCCCATTACCTTTTTACTCTACCGCCTCATGCGCCTATTCTCAGGGCCAGCTACCTTCTCCCCTTTCAATGAGTCTACCGTTGCTTCCAAGGAAAAATTGCTTGAAGCTATCCGTGATGCCGATGAGGGAAGCCTTTTATCTGAACATGATAAAAAACTTTTGCAGTCGATCTTCACTTTTCGCGATCGTATTGCTAGAGAGGTGATGGTGCCACGCGTAAATCTTGCCTGCATTCCACAAGATGCCACGATTCAAAAAGCAGCCGAGCTTTTTGAAAAAGAAGAGTACAGTCGCGTGCCGGTCTATGAAAATAGCATCGACGAGATCACGGGTGTCTTAATGTACAAAGATTTACTTTTAAAATATATGCAGCCTGAAGTGCGCTTAGAAGACTCCATCGAACCTCTTGTAAAAAATGTAATCTACACTCCAGAAACAAAAAAAATCTCCCAACTTTTGCAAGAATTTCGCAAAAAACAGACGCACATTGCTATTGTTGTTGATGAATATGGTGGTACCGCTGGGATTGTTACAATTGAAGATATCTTAGAAGAAATTGTAGGTGAAATTGCAGATGAATATGACGAAGAAGCGGATCTTTTTAAAAGTGTAGGAAAAGGCATCTGGATTGTCGATGCACGCATGAATTTATTGGATCTTGAAGAAGAGCTTGGAATCAAAATTCCACAAGAGGGTGAATATGACACGATCGCAGGGTATATATTTTTCCGCTTAGGAACAATTCCATCGAAGGGCACATGCCTTCATCATGATCAATTTGAACTTGAGATTCTGCAGAGCAATGATCGCGTAGTAGAAAAGGTAAAGATTATCTCGACTCCCCTGCAAAAAATTCAAAAACCATAAAAATGATAGATGTAAAATGGAATTGTTTCTTACTTTTTGTTTCGGTATTATTACAGGTACATGTGCTTTGTATTTGTTGCAAAAAGTACGCCTAGCAACGGTTCGCGAACTTTCAAAAGAGATCTTCCATCAGGCAGAAAAAAAAGCGCATAGTCTAAAAGAGCAGGCAGAAGCTAGCGTCAAAATAATCGAACAAAAAAATCAAATTTCCAGCATCAAATTTGACAATGAACGTCGCCAAAAAGAAGAAAAGCTCGAACGAAAAATTGAAGAGTCTGTCCAAAAGCTTATAGAACAAGAAAAAAAAGAAAAACAACTGCGTCAGAAAGACGAACTCTTGCAGCAAGCAATACAAGAGGCAAAGAACGTCTACAAACAAGCAGAGCAGCAACTTTCACAAATCGCGGGCTTTTCTAAGGAAGAGGCCAAAAATGAGCTTTTAGCGAAGGAAAGGAGCGCTATTGAAAGAGAATGTCAAGAAATTTATTTAAAAAAAACGAAAGCATTTGATGAAACACTTGAAGAGGAAAGTCGCCATAAAATTATTGCTTGCATTGAACGCATCGCAGAAAAACAGACCCCTGTAAGTCCCTTGCTTTATGTTGACTTAAAAAACGAAGAGCTCAAGTCGCGCATTATTGGTCGTGAAGGGCGAAATATCAAAGCCTTTGAGCAATTTTCGGGAGTGACGCTTTTGATTGACGACTCACCTGATGTCATCAGTATCTCATCGTTTGATCCAAGCCGCCGTCACATTGCCAAACGTGCATTAGCTATTCTTATTGAAG
>JAHFTM010000095.1:0-1503 GCA_023269335.1 Chlamydiia bacterium | reverse complement strand
TGGTCGTATCCATCCAAGCCGCATAGAAGAAGTGCTCCAGCGTTGCGAAGAAAATTTCGAGGCTGAACTTTTAAAACTTGCTCAAGAGAAGGCAGAAAGCGCACGGGTCTTTAATCTGCACCCTGAAATTTTACGCCTTCTTGGTAAGCTTCACTTACGTTCAAGCCACGGCCAGAATGTGCTTGATCATTCGGTGGAAGTCAGTCACCTCATGGGTATGATGTGTGCGGAGCTAAAGCTGAATGAACCACGAGCAAGGCGTATAGGCCTTTTACATGACATTGGCAAAGCAATACCGGCTGAATCAGGGCTTTCTCATGCAATCTGCGGCATGCAATTTGCGCGTAAATATGGCGAAAAAGAGGACGTTGCTAATGGCATTGGCTGCCATCACCAAGAGATCGAAGCTTTAAGCCTTGAGGCAGCGCTTTGCAAAGCAGCAGATAGCCTATCAGCAAGAAGAATGGGTGCACGTTCAGAGCAGATTGAAAAATATGTCAACCGACTTCAAAGCTTAGAAGATCTTGCGCTTGAATTTTCAGGTGTCGAAAGAGCCTATGCCTTACAAGCCGGACGCGAGCTGCGAGTGTTTGTCAAGCCTGAGAGTATTGATGATGTGAAAGCTTTAGAGCTGGCTCAAAGACTTGCCAAAAAAATTGAGACAACACAGACCTATTCAGGCAAAATCCAGGTGACCATCATCCGCGAAAAGAAAATCGTGGAGTTTGCGAGTTAATCTTGAAAAAGAATTGATCTTCCTGCACAATTATTCTCTTAAAACGGAGTTAAAATTCATGCGTCGATCTATTTGCTATACAGAACCAAATTCGATCCTTGCTGGTGAAACAAACAGCTGGAAATTTGTCTACACCCCGGCTGCAAGTCTTCCTAAAGGCACGCTTTTACGTTTTGACCTGGGAAGTAAGGGGCGATCGATTGATTGGCAAACACCTGATGTCAACTTAAAAAAATCATCGAACATCATCTACGGGCTTTTACCAAATGGTAAAGTACTGCAAGCTGAGGCGATTCAACCTCCTAAAAGCTTTATCCCTCAGTTTCAGTTTCAGCTTCCACAAGAAATACCTGTCGGAGCTTCATTTACCATCTGCATGGGCGCTCCAAAGGGGCAGAATGAACGCACACATGGCAATACAGCGCAGCTTACCATTCAGAGGCGTCGTCCATTCCTTCTTTATATTGACACAAGTGGCAAGGGCAACTTTCATGATCCTGAAATGTTCTCCATCGACATCAGAGGCAACGAGCTGCACACAATTAAAATACTTGCTCCATCGTATGCCATCAAAAACAAACGCTTTGACGTCGTTTTACGCTTTGAAGATCAATTTGGCAACCTGACAAATAATGCGCCAGAAAAAACTTTAATTGAGCTGAGTCATGAAAACCTTCGCGACAACCTAAAATGGAAGCGTTTCATTCCAGAAACAGGCTTTATAGCTTTGCCAAATCTTTATTTTAATGAGCCTGGGGTCTATACAA
>JAHFTM010000094.1 GCA_023269335.1 Chlamydiia bacterium | reverse complement strand
CTCGCGCTCTGAAATGGTTACAGAAGTACATTTCTTCGCTAACGTCAAGCCTATCACACCCATGCCAGCATAAAACTCGACCACTCGGCTTTGTGCTTATACATTGTGTCCGATCTCTTGAACAAGACATTCAAAAAGATCAAGATTTGCCTGGCCAAAATGGCTTGATCCAAAAGGTATTTCAAGATCACTTATTTGTTCCCAAAGAGATTCTTGACCGGCTATTTTCAGCCATTGATTGCCAAATATCGCATTCGTTTTCAGTGGGTTGAAGTTTAGCCAGAGAGAGTGCCAAAAAGAGCCATCATCTTTCTCTATAAGTCTTTTGCAAAAAGACTCCCACACCTGCAACTTTATTCTGTCGTTAGTTGAAAAATTAACAACAAAAGAAAGTGAAACTTTTCCAGTCCTTCGCTCTACAAGACACTGAATGTAACGAAGATCACCCGTGCCAGTTTTTTCATCATAAAAAGAGAGTGGAGTGGCTAAAGATCCTTGAAGCGCAGCCTGAAAGCGTTTTACAGCTTCATTGATCTTGGGATGGTGTACTTGACAAAGGGGGATTTCAACCACCTCATGTGAACCTTCCTGAAAAAGACCTATCTTTGGTATCTGCGGATTGAAAGAGACGCGAACAACAAGCTTTGCACGTGACCTCCAGCCAGTTGGCGGGCCCTGTATTAGTGGTAAAACAAACCCATTTTTAATCTTTTGGAAAAAGCCTTGTGCTTGCAAAAAAATTTCTGGGGGCTTAGATGTGGTTGAATAGATACAGCCAGGACAGCTTTGAAAATGTGTGCATGAAATGTCAAATCGATTGTTCATAAACAGATACATGTGATCAAAAATTCACCCAACGGCCTACTTATACAACCTGTCAACAAAACCATCATCTGTTTGTCAACAGCTCAAAAAGGAGGATTTGAGAGAGAAAAAGGTAAAGTATACACATTCCCACAATCTCTTAATACTAAGAAGATATATATTAGTAATAAAAAGTTATTCTCCTGAATCTTGTGGAAAGTGTTCGCTTACTCATAAATTCCTATTTTCGCTATGATGCTCTCATTCAAAAGGAGTTTGTTGTGGAGCCGTTTGCAGTGGAACATTTTTTCGATCTTTCTTCGTTTGCCCACAGGGAGCTTTTTGAAGGCATTACCTTTGTTTGGCAAGCACTTGAAAAAATTGAAGGCTACCTAGCTAAAAGTGTGCTCGGCAAGAACTACTCAAGCAAGCAAGAGTATGCTTACTTTGTAAACCCAGAAACGATCTCAATTGGTCCAGGAACTATTGTTGAGCCTGGTGCTTACATCAAGGGTCCTTGCATCATTGGAGCCAATTGCAGTATACGTCATGGCGCATATCTCCGTGGCAATGTGATTGTTGGCGATCATTGCGTTATTGGCCATACCACAGAAATGAAACAGACGATTATGCTCAATCATGCCAATGCTGCTCATTTTGCTTACGTCGGGGATTCTATTCTTGGCAACCATGTAAATCTTGGCGCCGGAACTAAGTGCGCAAACTTACGTTTTAACGGCGAGCCGATTACCGTGCGCTTTGGTGAAGAGTCGATTGCAACAGGCCTGCGCAAATTTGGCGCAATTATTGGGGATTATACGCAGATTGGCTGCAATGTTGTCACCAACCCAGGAACTGTCATTGGCAAACAGGTTCAGTGTTACCCTTCACTTAACTTTGGCGGCGTTATTCCTGAAAGAAGTGCAGTCAAGCCAAAGACAAGAGCAGTTATAAGCGAAACGATCATCTAGTTTGTATAAAATTACTAAGGGTAAACTTTCATGTCGATGTCATACGAAGCAGCAAAAGCTTTTTTTTCTGAGGCTATTTTTCATGCGCTCTTACCGTATAAAAAGCGCATAGAGCCGGCCCTTGTGCGCGCAATTGAGAAATTCGGTGAAAAGAATAATTTGAGAGATGCCTGTGAATATGCGCTACAAAGCGGTGGAAAAAGATTTCGTCCGGCACTTGTTTTGATGGTTGCCGATGCGTTGAATGTAAACAACAAAGAAAAAGCCGATGTAATCGATGCTGCTCTTGCTGTTGAATTTTTCCACACCGCATCACTCATTGCAGATGATCTTCCTTGTATGGATAATGATGATCTTCGTAGGGGGCGCCCTACGGTGCATAAAGTTTATGGTGAGGCGGTAGCCTTGCTTGCTAGTTTTTCGCTCATTGCGTCGGGTTTTGAGCATATTGCCATCAATTCTGAAAAGCGGAAGGAAGTATGCCAGATCGCTACGCTGCATGCTAGTCGGTTAAATGGAACACCAGGATTAATTGGCGGTCAGTACATTGATCTTTTTCCTCCGCACCTTGATCGCGAAAAATTGTATGAAGTGATTGAAAGAAAAACTGTCTGTCTTTTTGAGCTCTCGTTTCTTTTGGGGTGGATTTTTGCAGGAGGTGATCTTCAGATGCTTCCCGAAGTAAAAAATGCCTCTTTTCATTTTGGTTCTGCTTTTCAAATTTTAGACGATTTAGATGACATGGAAAAAGATGCTCAGGCAGATAGAAAGGCAAACTTTGCTAACCTCTTCGGGAAAAGCGAGGCGGTGAAAGTTGTGCAAGAGCATACTGAAAAGTTTAAAAACTCATTAAAGGTATTGGGGCTCACATCGGAGCCTCTCGATAACCTGGCTCAGGGAATGAGTATCCTCACTGCAGCTTTTTAGAGCGATTGTGTTGTACAATTCACCAAAAAAAACGAATTTTTTAAGAGAAGACAAAAGAAATAAATAACAGGATAAGCAGGATCGCTTACGCCTGTTATTTTATTGTTTATTTTTCTCTCTTTGAAGAGAATATCTATCTATGCAACGACGCGCTAATGCATTTTAAATTTCATCGCCGAGTAGTTGATAAATCGTTTGCAGTTGTCTTGAAGTGGCTACCATCCATTTACGCTGCAGACGTAAAATCATGACGGCTTCTGGGATATTGATAGTGAGACTTTCAAGCTTTTTCTCGTTGCTCTTTTCTTTGCGGATCGACTTGCGTAAGCTGTGGCCAGCAACAAAAGTACCAGATCTTCCAATTCCTGCGCTGCAGTGTACTGTAATGGGCGTCTCTTTTGAGAGAGCCATGGAGTCGGTAGCGTCTAAAAGCTTTGTAAAAAGCCGCATGTCTGGAATACCATTATCAGGCCAGTTTTCGTAGTGTAGTTGTGTGATTGTTTGTTTTTCAGAAGTTTCTCTGTTGGTAGCATAGAAGGTGCGTTTAACAAGGCGATGTTTTGAGGCTGTTCCAAGAATTTCTTTATTTTTATTTGAATGCTCTATTTTCCATTCTTTGGTGTATACCGGAAAGGCCTCTTCTTCCCAGTAGGCATAAGCTTTGTCTTGATTAAACTCTATAGGCATAGCAGTGGTTACAATGAGCGGGCAGTGGCGTACTAGAAGGGCGTGCCAGAAATCTGAAATGGTGGCTTTTAGAGGTGCTTGAGCTACAATGTAGTGTTGGGCATGTGTGATAACGTCACTTGCGCTGAGATAAAATCCTGGAATTTCACGGCCTGTTCTATTTTCATCATAAGGCAAGTAGGTATGGTTTCTATTTTTTGCCTTAAACTTTTTCTTCAAGGCGACGTCCATAGGTTTTTTAATCTCATTGGTGAGCTCAGCAAGTCTTGAAAAAATTTTTTTTAATTCTTTGCGATTGTCGCCCTGCTTTTTGATTTTCGCTAAAGAGAGATCTTGGTCTGCAAGCCAGATTTGAGAGGAAAGAGAGAAGACGCCCAGCTCCTGACTCACCTTTGAGTAGGGCACTGGACGTGATGCTAAAAAATTAGGAAAACAAAAGGAGGCAAGGGCAAGAGAGGTAACTCCTAAACAAAAAACAAGCTTTTTCATTGTAAATTTCCTTTTATTTTCCATGTTTTTACACTTCTGCAAGATCAGCTGCAAAGGCGGCTACATCAGCCTCTGGTTGTTTTGCAAGCGATGATGGCATCTTTTCTTTACAAGCGATGATCACCAAATTCTCAAGTTCATCCATAAGCTTTGGATTTTTCTTTAGATCATCACGTACTGAATCTCTGCCCTGGCCAAGTCTTTGGCCTTTGTAGCTGAACCAGGCACCTTTTTTGTCGATGACACCTAGATCACAAGCTAAATCCAGTATGGACCCTGCTCTTGAAATTCCTTCGTTAAACATGATGTCAAACTCAGCAGTTTGGAAAGGTGGTGCCATTTTATTTTTCACCACTTTTACGCGAACATGGTTACCCACTTCTGCGTTGTCTGCACCTTTGATGCCCGCTGCACGGCGTATGTCAAGGCGTACGGAGGCATAAAATTTCAGCGCTCTACCACCTGTAGTTACTTCGGGGTTGCCATAGACGATCCCGATTTTTTCACGGATCTGGTTGATGAAGATAGCGCAGGTGTTGCTTTTGGAAAGCGTTGCGGTAAGTTTACGAAGTGCCTGGGACATCATACGCGCTTGTAGCCCCATGAATGAGTCGCCAATTTCGCCTTCAAGCTCTGCTTTGGGAACAAGGGCTGCCACAGAGTCGATCACAATTAGATCGACAGCATTGGATCTGGCGAGTGCATCAGCGATATTGAGAGCCTCTTCACCACTGTCTGGCTGGCAGATAAGTAAGCTGTCAATATCTACGCCGAGTATTTTTGCGTACGCGGGGTCGACCGCATGTTCTGCGTCAATGTATGCTGCCACGCCACCTGCTTTTTGGGCATTGGCAACCACATGCATGGCAAGGGTAGATTTACCGGAAGATTCAGGACCAAAGATCTCCACGATACGGCCGCGCGGCAGGCCGCCGATACCAAGTGCTAGGTCTAGTGTCAAGGCACCAGTTTTGATGGAAGAGATTTCGCGAGTTTGTGAGTGTTTGCCGAAGGTCATGATGGAACCGTCGCCAAATTGCTTTTTAATCTGGCTGACAGCTTGTTCTAGTGCCTTTTTTCGCTCTTGACTTTTTTCTTGTTCATGACTTGCCATACAGACCCCCTAGTCTTTGATAAAAATCTTGGATAAAAATTAGGATGGACTATAGCTTTTTTGGGATCAGACCACAACAAATTTGCGTGGAAGAGCGCGTAAAGAAATAAACTTTTTATTAGAAGTTACGCGGCAACTGGAGCTGCGGCTACAACGGCTGCTAATTGGGCTGTAGCTGCTTGACTGGGTGGCCTGTGAGTAATACGATTCAGCGCCTCTTCTATTTCAACTAAGCGGGGAGCAATCAGAAGTAATAGTCTTTCTTTTTCACGTAATTCTAAAACCATATGCTGTGTTGTGCCAGCTGCATGTTCATATGTAGGGTGATCGGTGTCATCATTTTTTGGAAAGATGTTTCTATCTGCAACTGGATTGTTTCCCCACTGCTGGTACTTAGAGATCACTTGTTCGCAGGCATGGACAGCATGTTTCAACTGTTGTAACTGGCTTTTTTGAAGTGGTGACTTTGTTGTCTGGTTTTCTAACCGCTCAATTTGCCTTGTTAAACTAGCCAGGTGCTCTTTTGAATTGTCTATTAAATCTTGATTGAGAATCAATGCTTCAAGCGCTTTCATTACCTCTGGAACCGACGTTTCATGTTCTTTCGCAAATTTTTCTATTGCCTCTGCTTGAGCATTTTCAGTTTTCATAATGAAGTGGCAAAGATTAACAGTTCCAGAAAAACACCAAGATGCTGCCCACGTTCCTGAAACTAGTCCCATTAAAGCGCCAACTCCAAAAACAATAGCACCAAGTGCTGTACCTAATGAACCTGCCACCAAAGTGGCAGCAAGTGAAAGCAGTCCTAAAAAGACACCCGCAGCTACTGCACCTAATACCTGAAACACTGAGGGAGATTTTAGTTCATCAAGTGTTTTTTTGAGGGCTTCTATTTTTTTAGGATCGATCTGAGCAGGTTTGGAATTTGAGTTACTCATTATAGAGCGACTGCGCTCTACAACGATCGCTGGAGTGAGCGGCTTTATTCCAGCTGTTGCAGCGCCACTACTAGCAATTGATGGCACAGGCTGTGCTTTCGGAATTCTTGCATTTACGGCATCAGACATAATAGGCCTCTCTTGAGCTATTTATTTTTGTAACTGTATAGTCTGCTTTAACTGCAGGGCATCATCTTTCAAAGAGCTTTGTGCAGGATTTTGCTCTATCAGCTCAAGGCAGTACTGGATACACTTGCTACTGTTTTCCTTTTCGTCCAAGCGCAAATAGCAATCGGCCATTTGAAAGAAGACAACTGCGCTTTCAGACTGAAAGAGTAAGCTCATGGAATAGGTATCGATTGCTTTTCTAAAATCGCCAAGCACATGCTCACAGGTTGCTTGTCCTAGCCAGTAATCAAAGACTGCTGGCTGCAGTTGACAAAGAAAAAAATACAGATCGCGTGCGTCCGTATACTGATTTTTAGCAAGTAGGTCATTAGCGAATTGATAAGCGCGGTCCATCCAGGCCCATGGAATGGATAACTGGTCTTGCATCGAGACAAGTGTAGCTGCTGAAAAACTCTCATCTTTTAATTTTTCTCGCATAGTGGCTATGGCTTCTTCCCAAAGTGCAAAAGAGCTCTCTGGAAAGGCTTTCAGTTTTTTGCTTTCTTCTAATTCAAAGTGATTTTGGAGAAGCTTTTGTGCATGTTGCAGTTGCTGCGTAAAGTGAAGGTAGTACTCATGCGCCTTCGCTTTCATTTGCTCTGCGTGTAGTGAAAAAGGCTGAAGCTCACTTTTATAGTGCTTCTTTTCAATGTCAATAATCCAGGTAAGAAAAAGATCCACATTTTTTTGAACCAGAGGATCTAAAGTTGCGGTTCCCCCATTATGCAGATGCTTGTGAGAATGTGCGGAAAAGTGTTGCGTCATACGCTTTTTACCTGTGCTATTGCTCTATGTCTTGGAAATAAAGCAATAACAGATATTAGTAAATTATTTTTTAATAGTTACTCATCTAAGGGCTTTCCATCTTGGTAGCGTGCTTTGCGATAAAAATTGCCTTCACCATCATAGAGCATGGCAAGACCCTTCCCATTTTCTATTTGAGAAACAGGTGCTGTCTCCCCCATTTTGAGGTACTCACCTCGTATAAGGCGTCCC